>JBEGJD010000576.1:0-4291 GCA_041184765.1 Verrucomicrobiota bacterium
CTTCATATCGGCGTCGAGCAACAACGGCGTCGCGTGCCCGGGTCGAAGCACGGCACTCGGGTGCGGCCAGAATGTAAGCACGGCGGAGAGCCCGCCCTCGCCCCGTGCGGACTGCACGGCAGACTCGACCACCGCCCGATGGCCCAAGTGAACGCCGTCGAACATCCCGATCGCCAAGTGGAGCGGCCGCAGGGGGAAACGGGCGCAGGCGATGCCGTCGATGCGGGGTGAAGGCTGCATGGACGATTAGCGGATTCGGTTCGCCCGCAGAGCGACAAATGAGACGAACCTTGGGCGGGAACTGGTCGGAGACCGGAGCCCCTCGGATACATTTGGACCTGAAAAATCAGGAGTCACCGCGGATACAGCACGGCAGGCCCTTCCGTCCTCGAGTAACTCCCGGAAGCGTTGGGCAAGTTCTGTCCGGAAATCCACGTCCATCCGTGTAGGTCGGTGGTTAAACCCGCCACCCAGCATCACAGCGCGATGCTAGGCACGGCATCGCGCGGGGCGATGAGGCGCTTCTCGATTTCCGGCAAGCTGAGCGCGTTGATCTGGTCGAGGGTGAGCGCCTGCGAGATATGGAATTTATCACTAGCCGTGCGCCGCAAAGCGGCGAGGTGCGCACCGCAGCCGAGTTTGCGTCCCAAATCATGCGCCAACGTCCGCACGTAGGTGCCCTTGGTGCAACGCAACCGGAAATCGAGCCGCGGCAGCGCGAACCGCGTGATCTCCCAGCTCATGACCCGGATGAAGCGCGGCTCGCGCTCCACCTCCTCGCCCTTGCGCGCGCTCTTGTAGAGCGGGACACCGTCGATCTTGACCGCCGAGTACATGGGCGGCGTCTGGTATTGGTCGCCGAGAAACGATTTCACCGCGGCGAGGATGTCCGCCTCAGAAAAGGCGGGCACCGGAATCGTCTCAAGGACCTCGCCCTCCGCGTCCTGCGTGTCGGTGACCTTTCCGAGCTCGATCGTGCCCTCGTACTCCTTGTCGAGGCTCATGAGGTACTGAGATACCCGCGTGGCCTTGCCGACGAGGATGATGAGCAACCCCGTGGCCATGGGATCGAGGGTGCCGGCATGCCCGACACGTTTCATGCGCAGCTTGCCGCGCAATCGCGCGACGACGTCGTGCGACGTGTGGTCGGTCGGTTTGTCGACCAGAAGGATACCCTCCATTTCCCTCGGCGGCGTCAGCATGGTTCAGGATTTCCGCTCAGCGTCGACCCGCGCGAGGCTTTCCGCCATGGCCGCCACCAACCGAGCGTGAAACCCCGCGGTTTCGCGCTTCAAATGCAGACCGGCCGCGCAGGCATGCCCGCCGCCGCCAAAACCGGCGGCGATGCGGTCGACCCGCGCCGACTTGTCCTTGGCGCGCAGGCTGGCCTTGAAGGTGCCGTCGGCCCGCTCCTCAACCAGCGCGGCGATCTCAACCCCGTCGATGCAACGGGCGTAATCGACCAGACCCTCGGTATCCTCGGCGGTTGCCCCGGTGGCGGCGAAGATTCCCGCCGGCAGCGTGCCAACGCACACTCGCCCGCCGCACTCTAGGCGCAACGACGCGAGAAATTCGCGCAGCAACCGCAGCTTCCCGATCGTCTCACGCTCGTAGAGCTCGAAACCAGCTTCGGCGGGATTGGCCCCGCGCGCGACGAGTTCGCCGGCGAGTTCGAAGCAGCGCCGCGAGGTGGCGCCGAAGCGGAACTGGCCGGTGTCAGTAAGGATGCCCGCGTAGAGGGCCCTCGAGGCGTCCGCGTCGAGGGCGAAGCCGCCATCGATCAGCACGCCGGCAAGGATCTCGCACGTGGCCGCGGCGGCGGTGTCGATCAGGTTGACCGCCCCGAAACCCTGGTTCGAAAGATGATGGTCGATCACGCCGACGGGCGACGGAAAGCGCGCCTTCATCCGCTCCCCCCCGCGGGCGTGATCGGCGCAGTCGACGAACACCGCGGCCCATTCGCGCGGGCAGCGCAGTGTTTCCTCGAAGGGACGGAAAGGCGTGGAACGCGCGAGGTATTCCAAGCGGCGCGGCACGGCGTCGGGGTTGACGCAGATCACCTCGTGGCCGAGCGAAGCGAGGATCCGCGCCAGTGCAACCTGCGAGCCGATGCAATCGCCGTCGGGCCTGGCGTGCCCGCAGACGGCCACTGGCCGTCCCGCGAAGGACGCAATGAGCTCGCGGAACCGAGGTAAGAGTCCGGGGAAGTAATCCGCCACGCGAACCTCCTCAGGTGGCGGCCGGCGGCGCCGGCGGATGATCGAGCCGGTCGAGCGCGCTCAGGATGCGGGCGCCACGGGTCGCGGACTCGTCTAGGACAAATTCAAACTTCGGCAGGTATTTGAGGACGATCCGGCGTCCCAACTCGGAACGGAGCTCTCCCGCCTTGGAGCGGATCCAGCGCAGTTTAGCCACGCCCGTTTCCTCATCGCCGACGACCGCGACAAAAACCCGCGCATCGCGCAGATCGGGGGAGACACGCACCTCGGAGATCGTCATCGCCACCGCTTCGGCCTGATAACGCCGGCGGAGGATGTCGCTGAGCTCGCGTTGCACGAGCTCATTGACGCGGACGGTGCGATTACTCATCGGGACGGCGGACGCGGCCGGCGGAGCCGGCGACGAGTCACAGGGAGGCGCGGACCTTCTGGACCTCGTAGCACTCGATGACGTCGCCGGCGGCGTACCCGTTGAAATCGTCGAGCTTGATGCCGCACTCGAGACCGGCGCGCACCTCGTTGGCGTCGTCCTTGAAGCGCTTGAGCGTGGCGATCTTGCCCTCGTGGACGATCTCGCGGCCGCGGCGCAGACGCGCGGAGGCGTTGCGGTTGATCTTGCCCTCGGTGACGAGGCAGCCGGCCACGAAACCCTTGGCGAGCGGGAACACCTGCCGGACCTCGGCCGCGCCGGTCTTGATCTCCTTGATGTCGGGATCGAGCAAGTCGGCCATCATCTCGCGGACCTTATCGCCCATCTCGTAGATGATCTCGTAGGTCTCGACGCGAACGCCGTGGTGTTTCGCAAGCGGCGTGACGCCATTTTCCAGGCGGGTGTGGAAACCGATGACAACGGCACCCGCGGCGCTAGCCATGAGGATGTCGTTCTTGGTGACGAGTCCCACCTCGATGGAGACGATCTCGAGCTGGACCTTGGTGCTCTTGATACCCTCGAGGATGTTGCGCACCGCCTCGGAGGAGCCGAAGACGTCGGTCTTGATGATGACCTTAAGCGCCTTCGCCTGCGTGGCGGCGATATTGGCGAACAGCTGCTCGACGGAAACTTCCTTCGGGGCCGCAGCGGCCGTGGTGGCCACCTTCCGCAAACGCAATTGCTCCTCCTCGGCGAGTTTCTCCGCCTCGCGGGCGTTCTTGACCGCGCGGAAGGCCGCCCCGCTGTCGGGGGTGCCGCTCCAGCCGATGACGCGCACCGGAGTCGCAGGTGGCGCCTCCTTGAGATTGCGTCCCTGGTCGTCGAACATCGCGCGAACCTTGGCGTGGTTGGGCCCGCTCACGAGGGCGTCGCCGACGCGCAAGGTGCCGCGCTGGACGATGACGGTGGCAAGGGGACCGCGACCGAAGTCGATCTCCGACTCAATGATGATACCGCTGGCTTCGGCCTTGGGGTTGGCCTTGAGCTCTAGCACGTCGGACTGGAGCAGGATCATGTCGAGCAACTCGCTGATCCCCTGATTCTTGATGGCAGCGACTGGCACGGTGATCGTCTCGCCACCCCAGTCTTCCGGAGCGATCCCGCGCTGCTGCATCTGGTTCTTCACTTGATCCAGATTCGCACCCTTCACGTCCATCTTGTTGACGGCGACCAGGAGCGCGAAGCGGTCGGGATGGTTCTCCCTTTCAGCCAAGGCGATCTTCAGCGCTTCCTCGGTCTGCGGCATGAAGCCGTCGTCGGCGGCGACCACCAGAATGGCGATGTCGGTCACGCTGGCGCCGCGGGCGCGCATCTTCGTGAACGCGGCGTGGCCCGGGGTGTCGAGGAAGGTGATCTTCCGGCCGTTGAACTCGATCTGGTAGGCGCCGATGTGCTGCGTGATACCACCGGCCTCGCCGGCGGCGACGTTCGCCTTGCGGATGGCGTCGAGCAGGGAGGTCTTGCCATGGTCGACGTGACCCAGGATGCACACAACCGGGGGACGAGGCGCGAGAAGCTTGGACTCGTCCTCCTCCGGCTTCTTTTCCTTGCGCTCCTTGGCGGCGGCCTGCTGGGCGGCGGCGTCGCCGCGGTGCTTGATCTCGAGAAGGAACCCGTACTTCTCGGCAACCTTTTGGGCGAT
>JBEGJD010000577.1:0-6588 GCA_041184765.1 Verrucomicrobiota bacterium
GGTCTGGAAAGGCCGGCCATAGTGGGTGATAGCCCCGTAAACGAAAACGCAAACCGATGACCGACGAAGAGTAGGGCGGGACACGTGTAATCCTGTCTGAAGATGGGGGGACCATCCTCCAAGGCTAAATACTACCTACCGACCGATAGTGAACCAGTACCGTGAGGGAAAGGCGAAAAGAACCCCGGAGAGGGGAGTGAAATAGAACCTGAAACCGTGTGCGTACAAGCAGTCGGAGCCCCGCACGGGGTGACGGCGTACCTTTTGTATAATGGGTCAGCGAGTTATTTTCAGTGGCGAGCCTAACCGAATAGGGGAGGCGTAGGGAAACCGAGTCCTAAATGGGCGTTTTAGTCGCTGGGAATAGACCCGAAGCCGGTCGATCTATCCATGTGCAGGGTGAAGACCAGGTAACACTGGTTGGAGGCCCGAACGAACCACTGTTGCAATAGTGCGTCGATGATGTGTGGATAGGAGTGAAAGGCTAATCAAGGCTGGCGATAGCTGGTTCTCCCCGAAAGCTATTTAGGTAGTGCCTCGAGTGATTACTCCGGGGGGTAGAGCACTGTTTGGAGAAGGGGGCCATCTCGGCCTACCAACTCCATGCAAACTCCGAATACCCGGAAGTACAGCTCGGGAGACACACGGCGGGTGCTAACGTCCGTCGTGAAGAGGGAAAAAACCCAGACCATCAGCTAAGGTCCCAAAATTTCGGCTAAGTGGTAAACGATGTGAGAAGGCATAGACAGCCAGGAGGTTGGCTTAGAAGCAGCCATCCTTTAAAGAAAGCGTAATAGCTCACTGGTCTAGTCGGCTCGCGCGGAAGATTTAACGGGGCTAAGCCGAGTACCGAAGCTATGGGTGTGCAGCAATGCACGCGGTAGGGGAGCGTTCTCCAAGCCTGTGAAGGTGCACTGCGAGGTGTGCTGGAGGTACGAGAAGTGCGAATGCTGACATGAGTAACGTTAAAACGGGTGAAAAACCCGTTCGCCGTAAACCCAAGGTTTCCCGCGCTACGTTAATCGGCGCGGGGTTAGTCGGATCCTAAGGCGAGGCCGAAAGGCGTAGTCGATGGAAAGCTGGTTAATATTCCAGCACCGCATGTCACTGCGATGGGATGACGGAGAAGGCTAGGCGAGCAGCAGCAGTGCTGTTCAAGGTCGTAGGGAGAGTCTCCTGGCAAATCCGGAGGCTCGTTAATCCCGAGAACTGAGTACTAGGGAACTTCGGTTCCCGAAGTCGCTGATGCCACGCTTCCAGGAAAAGTCTCTAAGCTTCAGGTGACGTGTGTCCGTACCGTAAACCGACTCTGGTGGGTGGGGAGATAATCTCCCAAGGCGCTTGAGAGAACTCGGGTTAAGGAACTCTGCAAATTGATACCGTAACTTCGGGAGAAGGTATGCCTCTTCGGGTAACTGGATTTACTTTGGAAGCCCAGAGAGGCCGCAGGCAATCGGTGGCTGCGACTGTTTACCAAAAACACAGGACTCTGCTAACACGAAAGTGGATGTATAGGGTCTGACGCCTGCCCGGTGCCGGAAGGTTAATTGATGGGGTCAGCCGCAAGGCGAAGCTCCTGATCGAAGCCCCGGTAAACGGCGGCCGTAACTATAACGGTCCTAAGGTAGCGAAATTCCTTGTCGGGTAAGTTCCGACCTGCACGAATGGCGTAACGCTGGCCACACTGTCTCGACCCGAGACTCAGTGAAGTTGAAATCGCTGTGAAGATGCGGCGTAGCTGCGGAAAGACGGAAAGACCCCGTGAACCTTTACTACAGCTTTACACTGAACTTTGAATTTGTTTGTGTAGGATAGGTGGGAGCCTATGAAGCGTGGGCGCTAGCTCGCGTGGAGGCAACGTTGAAATACCACCCTGACAACTTCGGAGTTCTAACCTTGGTCCATTATCTGGATCGGGGACAATGTATGGTGGGTAGTTTGACTGGGGCGGTCTCCTCCCAAAGAGTAACGGAGGAGTGCAAAGGTACCCTCAGCGCGGTCGGTCATCGCGCACAGAGTGCAATGGCATAAGGGTGCTTAACTGTGAGACGGACATGTCGAGCAGGTGCGAAAGCAGGTCATAGTGATCCGGTGGTTCTGTATGGAAGGGCCATCGCTCAACGGATAAAAGGTACTCCGGGGATAACAGGCTTATTCCTCCCAAGAGTCCACATCGACGGAGGAGTTTGGCACCTCGATGTCGGCTCATCACATCCTGGGGCTGTAGCAGGTCCCAAGGGTTCGGCTGTTCGCCGATTAAAGTGGTACGCGAGTTGGGTTCAGAACGTCGTGAGACAGTTCGGTCCTCTATCCGCTGTGGGCGTCTGTGATTTGAGGGGTTCATTCTCTAGTACGAGAGGACCGAGAATGACGAACCTCTGGTGTTCCGGTTGTCGCGTCAGCGGCAGCGCCGGGTAGCTATGTTCGGAAGGGATAAGCGCTGAAAGCATCTAAGCGCCAAGCCCATCCCAAGATAAGATCACAATCCCCGCAAGGGGTGAAGGGTCCGGGTAGACCACCCGGTTGATAGGACAGAAATGTAAGCAGAGTAATCTGTTGAGTTTACTGTTACTAATGACCCTTCCGGTTTATGCATCATCGCCTCATTTTTCTAGGCGTTTATCTTACCTTCTTCGTTAGACCCTGATCTTTCCTCAAGCCGCTTAGGTTTGAGATACACTTTCTGGTGACCATATGCCGGGGGTCCCACCCGTTCCCATCCCGAACACGGCCGTTAAGCCCCGAGCAGCCAATGGTAGTAGGACGTTAGGTCCCGCGAGAGTAGGTTGTTGCCAGGATTATAGCCCAGCTCCTCTAAACGAGGGGCTGGGCTTTCTTTTTGAGGCATTCGGGCCGTGCGGCTTACATCCAACCGAATGCTGGTACGAAATTACCAGCGGACTTCAGCGGCTGGCGGCGAGGAAGGCCACGAGGTCGGCCATTGCCTGCTCGTCGACTGCGGCCTCGAGGCCTTCGGGCATGAGCGATCGGCCTGAACTCATCAGCGAGCGGAGTTCACCACGAAGGATGGTCTGTTCGGTGCCGTCGAGTCCGAGGAGTGTCAGGCTGCTCCCGGTTTCGCCGGTGACGAGGCCCGCCGGCGTTCGTCCGTCCTGCAGGGTCGCCGTGTAGAACTGGTAGCGATCCTCCACCGCCCGGTTCGGATCGAGGATGTGCGTGACCAGGTAGCCCGCACTGCGGTCCTTCACTACTGCAAGGTCGGGGCCCACCGGTCTTCCCGGTGTCGTTCCAAAACTATGGCAGGCGCTGCATGCATTCACGAACACACCCGAACCGCGTTTCGCGTCAGCCTTCAGGCCCGGCAAGGCGCCCAGGTAACGGTCGACCACACTCTGCCGGCCGGCGTCAATTCCGGTGCCGAAGATCTTCGCGGCGCGATTCGCCAGTTTGGACTGCGGATGTTGGGAGAGGACCGTCCGCCGCCCCGGATCGATCTGTGCGCGGAAAGCCTCATCGGCTTCCGCGCGATCCAGTAGCAGATGGGCCCAACCGGGACGGGCAAGCACGAGGTCGAGTACGGTGGTGCGGACGGCCGGACCGTAACCTGCCCACCCGGCGAGAAGTCTCTCGGGCGTGGCCGTCCGGTTCATGCGCCCGATTGCCCTGACGGCTGCCAGCTGGACCTCCGCCGGTTGGCGCGCGGACAGCAAATCCGCGAGTCGGTTGAAATCGTCGTCCTGTCCCTTGCGGCCGCGACCGAGGAGCGCGATCGCAGCCGTGCGGTCCGAGGACGCGGCTTGCGGGTCAACCGCGGTTGCCCGCGCACGGGTGAGGACGGCATCAGTGCCTTCCAGCGCCAGGCGCATCGGCTCGCCGCCCTTTGTCGAGAGTTGCGCGAGCGTTTGGTTGTTCCGTTGCAGGCGCTCGAGGAGCGCGCCAAGTGAGTCAAATATCGGCCGCGGATCGGTCGCGGAGGCCGCGGCCGTGATGCGGGCGAGCAGACCGGCGATCGCGCGGGCGTTGTCGGTCGCGGCGGCGATCTCGGCCAGCAGCGGTTCGAACTCCGCGCCGCCGCCGGCGAGTTTCTCCAGGAGCGTGTCCGCGTGCGGCAGGGCCGAACTAATCGCCGCTGCACGGACGTAGCGGTCGGTGTCGGCCTGCAGCAGGCCAGCGAGGGCGGCGCCGGCCTCAGGCCCGGGCCATTCGCCCAAGGTGTAGGCGGCCTGCTGGCGCACGCGGGCGTCGGTGTCGGTCGCCCTGGCCGCCACGGCTGCGCCGAGCGCGGCATCCTTGCCGGCGAAGCCCTCGCTTAACCGCAGGGCTTGCAGGCGCACGCCGGGGTGCGGATCGGCGAGGGCGCGGCTTACGATGTCTGCTGTGAGCGCGCCCAGGCCCTGCAGCGTCCAAAGCGCCTGTCCGCGCGCGGCGGGCAGTGCTGACGAGACGGCGAGCTTTTCCAATCGCGTTGCGACGGTGCGATCCCCTCGCCGGATGAGCAGTTGCTGCGCGAGATCACGGGTGACGCCGGCGGGGCTTTCGAGCGCGGCGACGATGCCCGCAACGTCGGCGCGGCTCAGGTCGGGGATCGGACGTAACTCTCGGTTGCGGGGTTTGATCCGGTAGATGCGGCCTTGGGTTTCCCCCTTGCGCAGATCACCGAGCTCACGCTGCCACGCGTCGGGGATCCACTGCGGGTGCTCGATCACCAGCCGGTACATGTCCACGACGTAGAGGGCGCCGTCCGGTCCCGCGCGGGCGGCGACGAATCGCGACCAAGAATCAGTCGACGCGAGAAACTCCCCGGCGGCGTCTTCCGGTGCACGTTCGCTGCGGAACGTCGCGCCGGCGGGCCGGAGGATCTCCCGGTGCACGAGATTGTGGACCGGCTCGCAGATGAAGGCGTTGCCTGCGTAGGCCGGCCCGAGCAGTTCGTCACGGTAGATCATCGTCCCGCACGCCGAGGTGAAATGGTTCGCGGCGAAGCCGTCGTTGAAGCGCGCGAGGGTCTGGCTGCGGGGATAGACGCGCGCGGCACCCGGTGTGGCGGCAATAATCGACACCGGGTTGGGCGGGACGAAATGCGGGTTGCGCCGCAGATAGTGCTCCTCGAGCGCGAAGTGCCAGATGGGGTTCGAATTATTGCCACCGAACCAGTTTCCCCAGTCGTCGCGGTTGCGCCCCGCCTGCGTCTGACCCGTCACGAGCTCGACCTCGCCGGTCTCGGGCCGCACGCGGAAGTCTCGTTGCCCGAGCTCCACCACGCGGCCAAAGTTCGGTGAAGTTACCTTGCCGCCGCTGTTGCCGTTCCCGAGGTGGAGCCAGCCGTCGAGGCTCCATTGCAGGCCGTTCGCCAGGTGCTGCTCGTTACCTTCGGCGAGTCCGGAGAAAAGCGTCTCCTGCCGGTCCGCGCGGCCGTCGCCGTCGGTGTCGGCCAGGTAGATAATGTGCGGTACCGCGACAACCAGCACGCCGTCGCGCCAAGGCACGGCTGTGGTCGGCGAGCGGAGGCCGTCGGCGAAAAGGGTCGATTTGTCGTAGCGGCCGTCGCGGCGCGTCGACTCCAGCACCCGCACGCGCCCGCCGGGTTTTCCCTTGCCGTCCATCCCGCGCGGATAGTCGGCCATTTCCACGACCCAGATCCGGCCGTCCGGGCCCCAGGCGATGTCGACCGGATCCATCACCGCCGGCTCGGCGGCGACCAATTCCACTTCCAAATCTGCGGGCACGCGGATGGCCGCGAGCGACTCCGCGGGACCGAGGGGCGGCGGCAGCACGACCTTCGGCGGCGGGGGAACTTCCTTGTAGCCGCTGCCGAGCAGCGCGGCGGCGAGCAGGAGCGCGGTCGAAAGGGGGTGGTGCTTCATGGGTGGTGCGGAGCCGAGCCCAGCATGGTTTTCACCGCGCCGATGATAACATCCTCGGTGTTTTCCGCCAGTCGCACGGGCCAGCCGTAGTAATCCATCGAGGCGTCCACCTCATAACCTCCCTCGGGAAACATCCGACGCGACGGGATGTAACTCGGAGTGGCGTTGGCGTAAGCGGTGAACCAAAGCGGCTCCTGCGGCAGTTCACGCCGCAACCGCAGCGAATACTCCGAGACCACTTCGCCCGCGAGGAACACCATGCGGAGGTTGCGGCCGAAGCTCCAGGCCTGGACGACGTACGGCAACGCGGTCGGCAAGGAACGCCCCGCGTCGATTTCCGCGAGGAAACGCCCGGCGGCGTAAGCAGTCTGCACGCGCGAGCCCTGCGCCGCACGTGACTCCAGCTCCGCCCTCGTCACCGCGCGATCAAAGGGCAGCTCCATCCGGCGTAACGTCGCCGCGGTCACCGGGCCCAGCGGCCGCAATGGGCCCGCCAGCACGCGCGCGACCTCGGCGGCCACTTTCGCGCCGTGGACGGGCACGCCCGCCAGGCCGCGGGGCATCCCGGGGTTTGCGTCGGCCCCGCAACCGATCGTCACGAGCGCGGGCGCGCCGCCGTGCGCGGCCTCGATGCGTGCGGCTGCGTCACCGGCCCAGTCGGGGTGCACGAAATTGTCGGACCCCGCGAGGGTCGTGCAATGGCAGGCGTATCCGAGCAGCACGCCCCGGACCGCGCCGGTGGCGTCCGTCACGCGCAGCACGG
>JBEGJD010000578.1:0-16452 GCA_041184765.1 Verrucomicrobiota bacterium
ACCGCACCGACTTCCTGCCCGCGCAGGTTGCGGAGCTCGCGGCGGAGCACCCGAACCTCGCGGCCGTGAAGGAATCCAGCGGCGACGTGCGTCGCATCATTGCGCTTCGCGCCGCGCTCGGGGAGCGGCTCACGCTCCTGGTCGGCATGGATGACGCCGTCGTCGAGGGTGTGCGCATGGGCGCACGCGGCTGGATCGCCGGACTGGTCAACGCGTTTCCGCGCGAGTCGGTGGCCTTGTTCGAGGCCGCCGCGAAGGGCGATGTCGCAGGGGCCGACGCCCTTTACGAATGGTTCCTGCCGCTGCTGCGCATGGATACCGTCCCGAAGTTCGTGCAGTTGATCAAGTGGGTGCAGGACGAGACCGGCACGGGCAACGCCACGGTGCGCGCGCCGCGCCTGCCGCTCGCGGGCGCCGAATTGGCAGCGGCACGTCGCACCTTGCGCGAGGCGCTGCGCCATCGGCCGCGCCTCGGCTGAGACCGCGACGCGGTTCAGGAGTAGTCGTACAGCTGCGGATCGCGGCGCGGCGCCGTGCGACGCACGCGGAAACGGTGCCGCGGCTCCTTCGGGTCGGGCGGCGGGCCGCCCGCCCCGGGACCGCCCATGCCCATGCCATCGCCGTAAGGATCATCCATGCCGCCGCCGGCCTCGTCGCCGCCGCCGAGCTGGTCCTCGAGCGAGTCGGGATCCGCGCCTTCCTCCAGTTTGCGCACGACCTCCTCCATCTCGCCGTCGATCTTCTCGCCGGTGAGCTCGGACATCCGGCGCATCATGCGCGCCATCGCCTTGGGGTCGTTCTCGTCGACGCTGGAGAACTCCTTCTCCATCGCGTTCATCGCCGACTCCATCCGGGCGTCCTCGGCCGGATCGCCCCCCGCGGCGCCGGCGGCTTCGGGCTTTGTCTCCGCGGCCTCATCCTTGGCGCCGCCGCTCGTGATGGCGAAGGCCGAGACCAGCTTCTTCATCCGGAACGACGGATTTGCCGGGCATTTCGGCACCGTCTGTCCCTGCGCCAGGGTCTTCGCGTAGAACTGGTAGATCGTGTGGTTGTCCGGACAGTAATACTCGTAGATGGGCATAAATCGGAACTGCGGAATTAGGAACGGCGCGCCGGTTTGGCAAGCTGGTGGCCGTGCTGCACCCCGCCGCCGAGGCCCTCGCGGTTAAGGCGATCCATCGTGGCGGCGAGTCGCCGGCGTTTCTCGTCGTCCGCGCCGAACATCTCCAGCTGGCCCGCGGCCGACTCCACCCCTGAGAAGCGCACCGAAACCAGCCTCAGCGGCCGCCTCAGTTTCCACGCTTCCCGCAGCAGCGGCCCTACTAGCGGGTAAAACGGCGTCTCGAGATCGGTCGCCTCGGCTAGACTGCGCCCATGCGCGGCCTGGGAGAAATCCGGATACCGCACCTTCACCGTGAGCGTACGAACACGTTTGCCGTCGGCCCGCACCTTGGCCAGCAGCTCGTCCACCATGCGCTTGGCGATGCGCTCGACCTCCGCCTGATCGGCGATGTCGACCGCGAAAGTCTCCTGCTGCGAATAACTCCGCGCGTCCTCCTCGTTGGTATCGACCGGCGAGTCGTCCTCCCCGCGCGCCGCGGCCAGCATGTCCCGCCAGCCGTTTCCGAACGCCGCGCGCAGAACCGGCTCCGACGCGGCGGCGATGTCGCCGATCAGCCGCAATCCATGCGAGCCGGTGAGCACAGCCTCGGTCTTCGCGCCGATTCCCGGCAGCCGGCCGACCGCCAACGGCGCCAGAAAGGCCGC
The DNA here is from genome assembly GCA_041184765.1 of Verrucomicrobiota bacterium. GTDB lineage: Bacteria > Verrucomicrobiota > Verrucomicrobiia > Opitutales > Opitutaceae > ER46. The sequence goes on from JBEGJD010000578.1 coordinate 1,768, forward strand.
TTCATCCCCAGGCGGCACGACCACGAATCCGCGCGGCTTCCGGAGTTTGGAGGCGATCTGCGCGACCAATTTGTTGGAGGCGATGCCGAACGAAACCGGCACCTGCAACTCCGCCCAGATCGTCCCCTGCAGACCGCGTACCGCGGCCTCGACCGCTTGCGGCGTGGCGAGTCCGCACGGGTGGAGGTCCATATACCCCTCGTCGATCGAGTTCCGTTGCACGAGCGGCGTGAGCGACTCGCAGAGATCGAACATCCGGCGGGAAACGTCCCCGTAAAGCCCCGCCGTGTGCGGCAACAGAACGAGATCGGGACAGACCTGCAGCGCCCGCCGCGAGGGCATCGGCGTGTACACGCCGGCCGCACGCGCCTCGTAGCTCGCCGAAGAGATGATCCCGCGCTCCCCGCCACCGACCGCGCAGCGCCGCCCGCGCAACTCCGGCCGCCGCGCCAGTTCGCAGGAAACGAAGAAGGCGTCGGCGTCGAGGTGCACGATCATGGCGGTACCCCCGGACATCGTCCTGATTGCCCGCCCCTCGGGCGGTTCCGGCAAGCGGGAAACGTCCTGCTCCGCCGAAGCCGTGCGGGGCACAGCGCAATCTTCGGAATTCCGTAGCCCGTGTTGCACCATGCTCCAAACCGGCCGACAGGGGCAAACGGGGGCAGCTGGGGGAATCCCGCCACCGGCCTAGTCCGCGGCTTCAACCGCCACTGCACCAGACCGCCCAATCATCCGAGTGAATCCGTGCCGATCCGTGGTTAAAAAACGCGCAGCGGCTCTGAACTTCATCACGAGCCAGCAGATTTTGAACAGAATACCGGAAGGCCGGAAAAGGAATGAGCTCTGAATCATTCGTGTCCCTTCGTGTTCTTTCGTGGTTCCACCGAGCGAAGCGATCCAGCGACGAAATCCCGGAAAGCATATGCCACTGTCGGTCAAGTCGGGACGCGACAGTGCGGATTCACGGCGCCCGGCGCGTTGACGCGGCCCCGCGTGCAGCGTGAATTCGCGCATGGCCCTACCCCGCGTGTTCACGGCTCTCCTGCTCGTCGCGTTAACCCTGCCGGCGTCGCACGGCGCCAGTTCCGGCTGGACCATCGAATCCGTGGCCGGCACCGGCGAAAAAGGATTCTCCGGTGACGGTGGACCGGCCCGCTCCGCGAGACTCGACAACCCGTTCGGCGTGGTGCGCGGACCCGACGGCGCGCTCTGGTTCTGCGAGTACACCGGCCAACGCATCCGCCGCATCGCATCCGACGGCACGATCACGACGATCGCCGGCACCGGCGCCAAGGGCTTCAGCGGCGACGGCGGACCGGCGCGACTCGCGACCTTCAATCTTCCGCACGAGATCCGCTTCGACGCCACGGGAGACCTGTACGTCGTCGACATGGCGAACCACGCCGTGCGGAAGATCGCGTTGAAGACCGGGGTCATCACCACGATCGCTGGCGACGGACAGCCCGGCTACGCGGGCGACGGGGGACCGGCCATCGCGGCGCGCTTCCGGCAGCCGCACAGCATCCAATTCGACCGCGCGGGAAACCTCTTCGTCTGCGACATCGGCAACCATGTCATCCGCCGGATCGACGCCCGCACCGGAGTCATTTCCACCTTCGCCGGCACCGGCCGGGCCGGCGACACACCCGATGGCGCGCCGATCGCGGGGACTCCCCTGCGCGGCCCGCGTTCGATCGACTTCGACCGCGAAGGCAACCTCTGGCTCGCCACGCGCGAGGGCAACCAGGTGTTCCGCCTCGATCCCGTGCGCGGCACGATCCACCACGTCGCCGGCACCGGGAAAAAAGGATTCACGGGCCACGGCGGACCGGCCCGCGAGGCCGCGCTCTCGGGTCCCAAGGGCATCGCGATCGACGCCGACGGCAACGCGTGGCTGGCCGACACCGAAAGCCACAGCGTGCGGATGATCGATGCGCGCACCGGACGCCTCGAGCTGATCGCCGGCACCGGGGAGAAGGGAGACGGGCCCGACGGACCCGCCCTCGCCTGCCGGCTCGCGCGCCTCCACGGCATCTTCGCCGACGCCGACGGCGGCATCTACATCGGCGACAGCGAGACGCACCGCATCCGCGTGATCCGGCGGCTCCCGCGTTGAACGGCCGCGTGAGCTAGCGGCACGCCACCGAGAATTGCGGTCGACGCTGGCCGCGGGACTTTGGTGAATCTCCCAGCACCCCTGCTCCGTATGCACCCCGCGATCGTACTCCTGCTCCTCCTCCCGTTCGCTTCACTCACCGCCGCCGAAGCGCCTCCGGAATGGTCGGCCGCGATCCTGCGCGACGAGATCGCCCCCCGCTTCACGTTCGACCCCTCCGGCGGCCCCGCCGGCAACGGCGCCCTCGTCATTTCCTCGGACGCGCAAGCCGGACGCATCGGACGCTGGCAACGCACATTTCCCGTGGAAGGCGGCGTCACCTACGCGTTTTCGGCGCTGCGCCACGTCCACAACGCCGACGGCCGCCGCGCCGCCGTTGTGCGGATCCACTGGCAGGACGCGCAGGGCAAACCGGTGATGCGCGACGAACCCTCCACCGCGTCCTATCAAAGCGGAAAAAAGCCGCGCGCGGAGCCGGAGTACCCCGAGGACGGCGCGGAAAAGCAACCCGGCTGGACGGAGGTGCGCGGCACCTATCGTGCGCCCGCCGCCGCCACCCGCGCGTTGGTCGAACTCGAGTTCCGCTGGGCCGCGAACGCCCGGGTCGAGTGGGCGGAGGTGAAACTGGCGCCCGCGCCGGCGCCCGCGACCCGCATTGTGCGCCTCGCCGCGGTGCATTTCGTGCCCCGTGAGGCTCGCACACCCGAAGCCCGCCGCCAGGCCTTCGCGCCGCTGATCGCCGACGCAGCGCGGCAAAAGGCCGACTTCGTCGTGCTGCCGGAAGTCGTGACCTTCGGTGGCGGCACAAACTACGCCGCCGTCGCGGAACCGGTCCCGGGTCCTTCGACCGAGTATTTCGGACGCCTCGCGCGCGAACACCGGATGCATCTGGTGGTCGGGCTCGTCGAGCGCGATGGGCCGCTGATTTACAATATCGCGGCGCTGATCGGCCCGGACGGCGGCTTCCTCGGAAAGTACCGCAAGATCTGCCTTCCCCGCGGCGAGATCGAGGGCGGCATCACCCCCGGACACGAGTATCCCGTCTTCAAGACCTCCTTCGGTACGGTGGGCCTCATGGTCTGCTACGACGGCTTTTTTCCCGAGGTCGCCCGCGAGCTGAGCAACCGCGGCGCCGAGGTGATCGCCTTCCCGGTGATGGGCTGCAATCCGCTCCTTGCCGCCGCCCGCGCCTGCGAGAACCACGTTTATGTGGTGAGCAGCACGCACACGGACGCGAAGCAGGATTGGATGGTCTCCGGCGTCTACGGCCAGGACGGCCGCCTTCTTGCGCAGGCCAGCGATTGGGGCACCGTGGTTGTCGCGGAAGTCGACCTTAACCAGCGCCTCCACTGGTCGAGCCTCGGCGACTTCAAGGCCGAGTTGCCCCGGCACCGTCCCTGAACTCCTAGCCGTCACCCTTCGTTTTCCAAAATCATCCCTGTCATGAAATCCCTGCGCCTCCTTCTTGCCCTCGCGACCGTACTTGCCGGCTGCCTCGCGCAAGCCGCCCAACCCGCCACCGGCGGTGTCACCGGTCGTGTGCAGAATCTCGTCGCCGGTAAATTCCTCAACAACGCGCGTGTCTCCGTCCCCGGCACCGACCTTGTCGCCTTCACCGACCAGTACGGCACCTACCGCCTCGCCAACCTTCCGGCCGGACCGGTGACCCTGGAGGTGTTCTACACCGGACTCGATTCCCAGCGCGCCACTGTGACGGTGAGCGCCGGCCGGATGACCACGCAGGACTTTGATCTCTCCAGCACGGCGCGCTTCGGCACGGGCGACGTCATCAAACTCGACGCGTTCACCGTGGCCTCGGCCCGGGAGACCGACAACGACGCCATCGCGATCAACGAGCAGCGCTTCGCGCCCAACATCAAGACGGTCGTCGCCGCCGATTCGCTGGGCGACGTGATGGACGGCAACGTCGGCGAGTTCCTCAAATACCTGCCCGGCATCACCGCCGAGTACGACACGGAGTCCGGCGGCTCCGTCGCCTCGGTGTCGGTGCGCGGCTTTCCCTCGAGCATGGCGGTGCTTTCCACCGACGGCCTGGAAATGGCCAACACCGGCAACCCGCAGGGCGCCTCGCGCGTGTTCCAGTTCAAGGAAGTCTCGATCAACAACATCTCGCGCCTCGAGGTGACCAAGGTCCCGACCCCGTCGACTCCGGCCGACTCGATGTCGGGCTCGATCGACATGGTCAGCAAGAGCGCCTTCGAGCGGAAGACCGCGCAACTCCGCTACAGCGCGAGCCTCGCGGGCATCCACAACCGCCTCAGCCTGAGCCGCGAGCCGCACGTCTCGGACGAGATGATCTACAAGGTGCGCCCGAGCTTCAATTTCGACTACACCCTGCCGGTGAACCGTGACTTCGGCCTCGTCATCACCGGCCAGGTGCAGTCGCGCTTCGTCGAGCAACAGCGTTCCACCAAGGGCTACACCGCCAACGCCGCGGGAACGGGCGCGTCGTTCGACCGGCCGTTCCTTTCCTCCTACCAGGTCATCAGCGTGCCGCGCCTCACCGCGCGGCAATCAGGTGCGATCAAGGCCGACTGGCGGCCGCACGCGAACGGCGTGCTCTCCCTCAACCTCGAGCGCAGCCGCTTCATCGCCGACCGCTCCAACGCCTCAGTCAACTTCACCACCGGTACCGCCGCCACGCCCACCGTGACGCCCGGCGTGGCGTTCAGCTTCGGTCCGGACTTCACCACGGGTGCCACCGGCCGCGGCGGCGTGGCCCTGATGGGCGCCGGCGCCTCGGTCGTCCAGCGCCTCGACACGCAGGCGTCCAACCTGCGCTACCGTTTCGACGACGGCACTTGGCGCGTCGTCGGCGGTCTCGGGCTTTCGCGCGCGTGGGGCGGCTATTACGACACCAGCGAGGGCCGCTTCCGCACCCTGGGTATCGCCCTCACGAATCCCGCCCGAGTGACCCTCGGTGCGATCAACACGCTGCGGCCCTATGAACTCAGCGTGTTCGACAACACCAACCGCGCGGTCGATTGGCGCGATCTCAGCAATTACCGCCTGAACACGGCGCAGTCCACGCCGCGCCCCATCACCGACAGCCTCCAGAACGCCAAACTGGACGTCCGCCGCGCGCTCGGATTCCTGCCGTTCACCGCCGCGGTGCAGACCGGCGGGCTGTTCCGCGAGAAAGTCCGCGACGTGCGCCGCCAGAGCATCAACTGGACCTACGTCGGACCCGACGGGAACGCGACGACGCCCGACAGCCCCGCGCCGTTCGGAATGAAGAACTACGTCAACCAGCCCGAGTTCTACGGCCTGAGCAATCTGCCCTGGGTCTCGCTCTACCGTGCCTGGGACGGATTCACGGCGAATCCCACCCATTGGACGAAGACGCCAGCGCAGGTTGTCGCGGAGGAGCAGTTCCGCATCAACAACTCCGAGCGCCTGCAGGAGAGCGTCGCCGCGCTCTATGCGCAGTCGGAACTGGGATTTTTTCACAACCGCGTGCGCCTCATGACCGGAGTGCGCTACGAGAAGACCACCGCGCGGGGTGAAGGTGTCGCGTACGATCCGAATGCGGTCTGGGTGCGCGCCGCCAACGGCAGCTTTTCCCATGCCGCCAACGGCGCCCGCATCCGCAAGCCCGAGGCCGGCGCGGTCGGCTCGCTGGAGGAGCTGCGTGTCACCCGCACCGACCGCGGCTACCGCGCGAAACAATCCTACGACGGCTACTATCCCAGCGCCCATCTCACCTGGAATATCCGCGAGAACCTGCTGCTGCGCGCCGCCTACGCGCGGACCTACGGGCGGCCCGACTTCACCAACCTCGTGCCGAACGCGACGATCGATGAGACGGACTTCGACGACAACATCCCCGACCCCGACAACATCCCCGGCCGCATCACCATCCGGAACACCGGTCTCAAGCCGTGGAGCGCCGACAACTACGACCTGTCGCTCGAGCTCTACACCGCGCAGGGCGGACTCCTCAGCGCGGGGGTGTTCCGCAAGGACATCCGCGACTTCTTCGGCAACGTGGTGAAGATCGCCACGGCCGCCGACCTGCAGGCGCTGAACCTCGACTCCCGCTACGCCGGCTGGCGGCTCTCGACGACCTACAACCTCGCGAGCGTCGCGCGCGTGACGGGCTTCGAGTTCAACCTGCGCCACTCCCTTGGTTTCCTCGGCCCGTGGGCCCGCGGCCTGCAGGTGTTCGCCAACGGCACCAAACTCGATCTCGACGGCGATCAAGACGCGGAGTTCGGCACGTTCGTGCCGGAGAGCGCGAATTGGGGCCTTACGTGGTCGCGGAAGCCCGTCACCGTGATGCTCAAGTGGAACTACCGCGGCGCCCAGCAGCGCGGCGCGCTCCCCGGCCTCGGCACCGACGCCTACGAGTACGTGCGCGGCCGCATCCCGGTCGACCTCAACCTGGACGTGCAGCTGCGTCCAAACCTCTTCCTGTATTTCAACGGGCAAAACATCTTCGATCGACCGGAGATTCTGGAGCGCTACGGCTCGCAGACCCCGGCCTACGCGCGGCGCTACCAGGAGATGACCCACGGCGTGCAGCTCACCCTTGGCGTGAAGGGCACATTCTGAGCTGACGGCCGCGTGCGGCGGCTTGCGTCGCACGCGGCCCTGTGTGCGGCTGGGGCATGGCGTTGCTCGTCGTCGTCTCGCTGCTCTGGGCCTTTTCCTTCGGGCTCATCAAGCGCTTCCTCGGCGGCGTCGACTCGACGCTCGTCGCGGCGCTGCGACTCGCGCTCTCGCTGGTCGTCTTCCTGCCCTTCCTGCGGCTGAAGGGCCTCAAGCCGGGAACCGGTTGGCGCCTGGCGGGAATCGGCGGGCTCCAATTCGGCGTCATGTACCTCGCGTACATCGAAAGCTTCCGCCACCTCCGAGCCTACGAGGCGGCTCTGTTCACCATCACCACGCCGGTGTTCGTCGTCCTGTTCGCCGACGCTTTGGAACGGCGCTGGCGGCCCCTCGCGCTCGCGGCTGCCCTGGTCGCCGTCGCCGGGACTGCCGTCGTCGTGGTGCGCTCGGGTGACCTCCGCGTCACCTTGGCCGGCCTATGCCTCGTCCAGCTTTCCAACGCCGCGTTCGCCGCCGGGCAGGTGCTTTACCGCCGGCTGCGGATCGCCGACCCAAGCCTGCGCGACAGAGAGGTCTTCGCTCTGCTTTACGTCGGAGGCGCGACGGTGGCCGCGGCCGCACTGGCCCTGCGGGCTCCGTCGCTCGCCCTCACCACCCAGCAGTGGCTCACCCTGCTTTACCTGGGAGTGGGCGCGTCCGGACTCGGATTTTTCCTGTGGAACGTTGGCGCGACACGGGTGGCCCCCGCCACGCTCGCGGTCATGAATAACGCCAAGGTGCCGCTCGGCGTCGCGGCCTCGATTGTGGTGTTCGGCGAAACCGCCGACCTCACCGGCCTTCTTGCCGGTTTCGCGCTGCTCGGCACCGCCCTCTGGCTCGCCGTGCGCGCCGAGCGCTCGATGTGAGGCCCTCCGCGGGGTCAGCCCTTGGCCGCGTAGAACGCGTTGATCTTGTCGGCCACGTCGCGGAACCCGATGTCCTCGCTGTAGATCGCCTTGAACTCCTCGATGGCGGCGTCGGGCTTGCCCATCTGCTCCAGGCAGGAACCGAGCTCGTAGAGGACTTCCTTCTTGGTGTCGTCCATCGTCGAGAGATCCGCCTTCGCGAGATTGAACTGAGCGACAGCGAGGTCGTGGAGGCGCTTGGCCTTGAAGCAGCGGCCGAGCCCCATGAGCGCGGACACCCGCACCTGCGGGCCCTTCTGGGCCTGCTGGAACTGCGCGATCGCGGCGTCCACCTGGCCGCCCTCCAGCAACTGCACGCCGAGGTTGTAGCGCGCCGGGAAGTCGTTCGGGTAACGCTCCACGTAGCGCTTCGCCTCGGTGAGCTTGAAGTCGGCCAGTTCCTTGCGCGCAGCGGTTAGCTTCTCGGCGGCGGCGGCATCCCCGGGCGCCGCAGCCACGGCGGCCTCGGCGTCCTTCATGTGTTTCTCGATGACGGCCGTCGCCAGCTCGGTCTCCTGCTTGTCGAGCGCCGCGTCGGCTTTGCCGGCGGGCTGCTCGCGCGCCTTGCGCACCCACGCGAGGGCCTCCTCCAGGTTACCCAATTGCCGGTAGGCCTGGGAAACGCTGCGGTAATGATTCAGGTTATTGGGCTCCTTGGCGACGCGGCCCAGCGCCTCCTCCAGGACCCGCGAGGTCGCGGAATCGCCGGCGACGATCTTGGCCGAACGCTCCAACGCCTGCGCCTGCGACTCGTCGCGCAGCTTGTCGCGGAAGCCCGCCTGGCTGTCCCACTTGTGCTTGTCGACCGTCTGGGCAACCGACGCTTTGCGCATCAGGTTCTGCGCGTCGGCGTCGGTGGGTTTGTCCCGGAGAATCTCGTCGGCCGTCCGCAACGCCTCGGTGGGCTTGCCGGCCGCCAGCCACGCCTCGCCGAGCGCGAGCAGGTTGGACTTGTTCGTGGGCTCCAGCTCACGCACCGCGTCGAGGGCGAATGCGACGGTCTCGAGCAGGCCCAAGCCTTGGGCCGCCTCGGCGAGCATCTTCAGGGCGGGAATATTGGTCGGGTCTTTCGCCAGCAGGCCCTCGGCGCTCTCAAGCAATTTGGCCGGATCCTTTTTCGCCGAGCCGAACATGAAGGGGGCGGCGGACAACCCGCTGATCGCCTTGCCCATGAACCCGCCCGGCCGGCCCTTGAGCCCGCGCATCTGGGCGACGCGCTGCAGCTTCCGCACCGGCAAACAGCCAGGCTGCATCTTCAGCACCTGCGCGGTGACCTCGAGCACGTAATCCAGATTGCCGCGGTCGAGCGCGATACGGGCGTTCTCGATGAGCTTCTGGTGGCGGGGATCGAGCTGGGCGACGGGGATCTCGGGCATGGGATCAGAGAGACGGGGCGAAGGGTGCGGTCAACGATGGAGTCCGCAAGCGGCGGAAACGAACCAGCGGAGCCCGCGGGCTCCGCTGGAATCAAACGTTTAGACGCGAAGGACGCTCACTTGTCCTTCTTGCGGCGCTTCTTCGGCTCGGTCGCGCCGCCGGAGTACTCCTCCTTGGACAGCTTGCCGTCGGAATTCTTGTCGAGCGAAGCAAACTTGGAGGACGCGCCACCCTCGCCGAGCTTCTCCTTCAAGGCGGCGACAAACTCCTCCTTGGTGACGTTGCCGTCGCCGTTGGTATCGGCCGCGGCGAACGCGACCGGGAGTTGCTCCTGCTGCTGGTTCTTGTTCTTGCGGTCGGCTTTCGCCGCCTCGACGGCGACCGGACAGGCTAAAGCGGCGACGAGAGCCGCGACAATGACGTGGGATGAGTTCTTCATGGGTTTGTTTGGGGGAGGAAAGCCCGACGGGCGGACGTGGGAATGACGCGCCGGGAGGCCAATTGGTTTCAGAATCCTGGGACGGCCCGCCTCGACACGCCGCAGGTGTTCACCACACTGCCGCGACCGCCGACCCGCCATGCTCCGCCCCCGACTCCTCACTCCCCTCGCCGCCGTCGTCCTCGCCCTCCCGCTGTTCGCCGCCACGCCGGCATCTGCGTTGATCGTGTTCGCCGCCGGCGAACCGAGCCACGGTCCCGGCGAACACCGCTTTCCCGCGGGCGCCCGCCTGCTTGCGGACGCCCTCAATCAGAGCGGGCTTCCGTTGCGCGCGGAGGTGGCCGACGGCTGGCCGGACGAAGCGCTGCTGCGCGAAGCCTCGTCGCTCGTGTTGTATTCAGACGGACTCGACCGCCACGTGGCGAAGGGCCGCGTGGCCGAACTGAACGCCCACGCCGCGCGCGGCCGCGGCCTCGCTGTTCTGCACTTCGCCGTCGAACCCTCGCCGGGGGACCTGGCCGACCATCTGCTGGAAAGACTGGGCGGGCGGTTCGAAACCGAATGGTCCGTCAACCCGCTTTGGACCATGCGTGATCCGCTCGTGCCTTCGCATGAAGTCACCCGCGGCGTGAACCCGTTCACGATCGAGGACGAGTGGTACTACCACCTCCGCCTGGCGAAGGGAATTACTCCGGTCCTGCAGGCGCTGCCGCCGGCCGACACCCTCGGACAGGACGGTCCGCGCTCGGGGAATCCTGCGGTGCGCGCGGCGTTGACCCGCGGGGAGCCGCAGACGCTCGGCTGGGTTTACACCGGCGCCGGGACGCGCGCATTTGGTTTCACCGGGGGGCACTTCCACCGGAACTGGCGCGATGACTCGTTCCGCACCCTCGTCCTGAACGGCATCGTCTGGAGCGCCGGCGTGCTGGTCCCCGCGCGGGGAGTCGCCAGCACCACCCCGGCTCTCACCAAGTATCCGACGATCGACGAGGCCATCGCCCGTGGCGACCTCGAGGACGTGAAGGCCCACCTGAAACAAAGCCCCGGAGCCGCCCAGAAGGGCAAGGACCCCGCCCTTGCCCCGCTGCATCAAGCCATCCTCCGCAACCGCAGCGAGATCGCGTTGCTTCTCCTCGAGGCCGGAGCCAGCCCCGACGCTCCCGATCGCAGTTCCCGCACTCCCCTGCATCTGGCGGTCGAGCGCGCCAACCTCTCCCTCGTAGAGGCGCTGCTGAAGCGGAAGGCGAAACCCGACGCGCTCGACAAGATGGGCTGGACACCGCTGCACCACGCGGCCGCCAAGGACAAACTCGCCATCGCCAAGGCGCTCGTGGCCGGAGGCGCCAACGCCAAGGCGCTGAGCGAGCGCGGCGGCACCCCGCTGCACGAGGCGGCCGCCAGCGGCAGCGCCGACATGGTGAAGCTTTTCCTCGAAGCAGGCGTCGACCCCAAGGTGGTTTCGAAACTCGGTGTCACCGCGCTCGACATCGCGCGCGAGTTCAAGAACGAGGCCGCGATCACGCTCCTCGCGCCGCTCACGCCGGCCCGGAAGTAATCCGTCGAAGCGCTTGCTCCTGTTTTTGCTCAAGGCCCTCGGCTGGCTGACCGCGCGCGCCCCGGAAGGGCTGCTCCGCGCGCTTTCCGCCGTGCTGGGCGACATGGTTTTTTATCTCGGCGGCCGCCGACGGCGGCTGGTGCGGTCAAACCTCCATCACGCTTTTCCGGAGCGGCCGGCCGGGTGGAGGGATCGCATCGGCCGCGAAAGCTGCCGGCGCCTGTTTGAAACCGGCCTTCTTTCGCTCGCGACCCCCTACCTCACGCCGGAACGCCTGCGCTTGATCCTGCGCGCGTCGCCGGAACTGGAAGCCGTCTACCGCCGTCACGCGACCGATGCAGCACCCTCGCTCATCTGCTCCCCGCACTTGGCTTACTGGGAAACGCAGACCGCCAAGCCTCTGGTGCTGCCGTCCCCGTTTCCCGAGTTCGGCATTATCTATCGTCCGTTGGACAACCCGGCCGCGGATGCCTTCGTGAAATCCGCGCGCGAACGCTTCGGGATGAAGCTGCTCTCGCGGCGCGACGGGTTCGCCGAGGCGCTCAAGATCCTGCGGCGGAGGGGATTTGTCGGGGTGCTCTTCGACCAGAACGCCGGCCTGCAGGGCGCGCTGACCACGCTTTTCGGCCGCGTCTGCTCCACCACCGAGTTGCCCGGATTGATGGCGGAAAAGTTCAACGCACGCGTCCTCGCGCTGTTCCCGCGGCGCCTCGGCTTCTGGCGGATCGAGGTGGGCGTCGAGGAGATCGCGCACGACGGCACCTCGAACGCGGTCACGCTCGGGCTGAACCGCTGGCTGGAACGCACGCTTTCCGGCGACGACAACCTCTGCGCCTCTTGGCTCTGGTCGCATGACCGCTGGCGGCACCAGGACATGCCTTCGAAGCGCCTCCGGCTGGAGTCGAAGCGTGACTTGCTCGCGGCCGATCTGGCGGCCCGCGGCTTGGAGCGGTTGCCGCGAAGGATGCGGCTCCTCGTTCGCCTGCCGAACTGGCTGGGCGACGTGGTGATGGCGCTGCCCCTGCTGCGCGCGATCCGCGCCGGCCGGCCCGACGCCGAGCTCACGCTCATCGCGCGTCCGCAATTCGCCGAGTTGCTGCGGGAATGGAACGTGGCCGATCGCGTCGTGACGCTGCCGCCGCGTGGTCCGGGCTATTGGAAGTTCTTCCGGGGAATGCGCGAGGAGCATCCCGATTGCCATCTGCTCTTCACCAACTCGTTCCGCGGCGACCTCGAGGCGTGGCTGGCCGGCTCGCGCCAGCGCTTCGGCATCGTGCGCGCCGGCAAGCACCGTCCCCTGCTGTCACACGCTCACCGTCCGGCGCCCGGCTTCGAAGAAGCCGGCACGCAGCAACTCGAGCTGTGGCGCGCCTTCCTCGCGCATTTCGGCCTGACCGCCGAACCCGACCGCGAGCCGCTTTTTCCCGCCACCGCGGCCAAAGAGGGCCCGATCGGGTTGATCGCCGGCTCTGAGAACACCCCCGCTAAACGTTGGCCGGTCGCCCGGTGGCGCGAACTCATCGCCGCGTTGCCGGAATCCTCGTTTGTCCTGTTCGGCACGGCGGGCGACGCGGTTCTCACGCGGGAGATCGCCGCGGGCTTCCCCTTGGAAAGAGTCAGCGATCTGGCGGGCAAGACGGACCTCACGACGTTTGCCGCGCGACTGCGCTCCTGCCGTCTGCTGGTGACCAACGACACGGGCGGCATGCATCTCGCCAACGCGCTCGGCGTGCCGGTGGTCGGGCTTTTCGGGCCGACGAATCCGGTGCGCACCGGCCCCGTCTTCAACGCACCCCGCGCAATCCTGCAGGCCCCCGGATCGACGCCGACCGGCGGCGGCCGGCTGGCCGACCTCGAGGCCGAAACGGTGTTGGCAGCCGTGCGTCCGTTGCTTTCGTGAGGCCCGCCGTGCCGCTCCTCACCGTCACCGACCTCCGCACCAGCTTCCAAACGCGGAGCGGCGTCTACCGGGCAGTCGACGGCGTGAGCTTCTCCGTCGATCGCGGCGAGACCCTGGGAATCGTGGGCGAATCCGGCTCGGGCAAATCAGTGACCTGCTACTCGCTGATGGGGCTCATCCCGCAGCCACCGGGCCGGATCGAGGGTGGCTCCGCGGTGTTCGATGACATCGACCTGCTCAAGTGCACGCCGGCGCAGGCCCGCGGTCTGCGCGGCAAACGGATCGCGATGATTTTCCAGGATCCGATGACGTCCCTGAATCCGTACATGCGGATCGCCGACCAGCTCATCGAGCCTCTCCTCATCCACGAGCGCGTGTCGCGCCGCGAAGCTCTCCTCCGCGCAGGCGAGGCCCTCGAGGCCGTCGGCATCAACGATGCCGGACGCCGGATGCAGCTATACCCGCACGAGTTCTCCGGCGGCATGCGCCAGCGCGTGATGATCGCGATGGCGTTGATCACCCGGCCGGAGCTCCTGATCGCCGACGAACCGACCACGGCGCTCGATGTGACCGTGCAGGCCCAGATCCTCGAGTTGATCCGCCAGCGACAACGCGAGCTCGGCATGGCGGTCATCTTCATCACGCACGACCTCGGGGTCGTGGCCGGGCTCTGCGACCGCGTGCAGGTCATGTACGCCGGCCGGATCGTTGAGACCGCGCCCACCCGCGCGCTCTTCGCCTCCCCCCGTCATCCCTACACCCGCGCCCTGCAGCGCTCCATACCCGGGCTGCAGCGCAAGGGAGCCGCGCTCTACTCGATCGAAGGCCTGCCCCCCGACCTCTCCCGCCCCCTGCCGGGCTGCCCTTTCGCGCCGCGGTGCGAACACGCCACGGCCGGATGCGCGAGCACGCCCGCGGTCCTGCGTTCCGCCAACGCGGACCACGCCCACGCGTGCGGTCGGGTCCATGCCGGGGAGATCTAGCCTCCACCATGCCCGAACCGCTGCTCGAGCTTCGTGATGTGAAGACGCACTTCCCGGTGCGTCACGGTCTCATCTTCCAACACGAGGTGGGCACCGTTCGCGCCGTCGATGGTGTGTCGCTCACCGTCGCACCCGGCGAAGTCGTGGGGCTCGTCGGCGAGTCGGGCTGCGGGAAATCCACCCTCGCCCGCACCGTCATGCAGCTGATCCCGCCGACGGCGGGCACCGTGTTGCTGGGCGGACGCAACCTCACCTCCGGCTCCGCCGCCGAGGTGCGCGCCGCGCGGCGGGAGCTGCAGATGGTCTTCCAGGATCCTTACGCCTCCCTCAACCCGCGGCTCACGGTTTTCGACACCTTGGCGGAACCCATGCGCGTGCATGGCATTTGCCCGGTGGAGGAGATCCCCTCGCGGGTGGCCTCGCTCATGGAGCGCGTCGGCCTCGCGCCGCGTTTCGTGCGCAAATACCCGCACGAGTTCTCCGGCGGACAGCGGCAGCGCATCGCGATCGCGCGCGCGCTGGCGCTCGCCCCGCGCATCATCGTGGCCGACGAACCGGTGTCGGCGCTCGATGTCTCCATCCAGGCGCAGATCCTCAATCTGCTCGCGGGTTTGTGCCGCGACATGAATCTCGCGCTGGTCTTCATCGCTCACGACCTCTCCGTGGTGAAGCACATCTCCGACCGCGTCGCCGTGATGTACCTCGGTCGCATCGTGGAGCTCGGCGCGGCGGTCGACGTCATCGAGCGACCCGCGCACCCCTACACCCGCGCGCTCGTCAGCGCCATCCCGGTGCCCGA
>JBEGJD010000579.1:0-4001 GCA_041184765.1 Verrucomicrobiota bacterium
CATCTCCAGGTCGGGCAGCCGCCGACCCTTCGCCTCAGCGGCAGCATGACGCCGATCGACGGGCCGCCGCTCACGCCGGCCGACACCGAGAAGCTGATGCTTTCCATCACGCCGGACGGCCATGTCGCCAACGTGAAGCTCAAGGGCGGGGCCGACTTCGGGTTCGCGTTCGGCGAAAAGGCCCGGTTCCGCGTTTCCGTCCTGAAGTCCAAGGCCAACTACGGCATGGTGCTGCGGCAGATTCCGCACCGCATGTTCAGCCTCCGGGACATCGGGATGCCGGACAAGATCCGCGAGCTGCTCTACCGACCGCGCGGGCTCATTCTTGTCACCGGTCCGACGGGCTCCGGAAAATCGACGACCCTCGCGTCGATGATCAACTACATCAACGAAGCCCGCGACGGACACATCATCACGATCGAGGATCCGATCGAGTACTACCACGCGCACAAGCGGTGTGTCGTCACGCAGCGCGAGGTGCACGTCGATGTACCGAGTTTCTCGGAGGCGATCCGCCACGCGCTGCGCCAGGACCCGGACGTTATTTTGGTCGGTGAAATGCGCGACCTCGAAACCATCGAGGCGGCGATCAGCGCGGCCGAGACGGGCCACCTCGTCTTCGGCACACTCCATACCAACAGCGCGGCGAAGACGGTCGACCGCATCGTCGACGCCTTCCCGGCCAACATGAAGGACATGATCCGCACCCAACTGGCTTCCTCGCTGGTGGCGGTCATCTCCCAGGTGTTGTGCAAGAAGATCGGCGGCGGGCGCATCGCGGCCTATGAGATCATGGTCAACACGACCTCGATCGCCGCCCTTATTCGCGAGAACAAGACGTTCCGAATCACCTCCGACATCCAGACCGGGGCCAATCTCGGGATGATCACGCTGGACACCCATCTGATGAGCCTGGTGAACCGCAATCTGGTCTCGCCGGACGAGGCCTTGGAAAAGGCGCAGGACCCGAATGTCATGCGGGAAAAGTTCCTCCAGATGGGGCTCAAACTGCGCGATCTCTGAGCGACGGACCGATGTTCCTCTCCCACAGCCAGGCCATTTACGACTTCCTGAAGGAGCACCGGCTCGTCGAGCCGGCGCAGCTCGACGAGCTCAACGAGGAGCACAAGGCGACGGGCAAGCCGCTGGCCGACGTGGTGGTGGATCTCGGGTTGCTCGAGAAGGACGTCCTGCTGCGGCGCATCGCCGAGCATCTGGGTTACGATTATGTCCCGGAGTTGCCGGTGCAATTCCCGGGCGAGGCGATCGCGGCGCTCAACGGCAAGCTGGCGCGCGACTACGGGGTGATGCCGATGTGGGCCGACGATCAAAGCATCGACCTGCTCGTGACCGACCCATTCAACACGCAGGCGGTCGACGACCTTACGTTCGCGTTGGGCCGCAACGTGCGTCTGCACTTCGGCGACCCCGACAAGGTCGAGGTGCAGATCAAGCAGCACTACGGCGAGGATGAGGAGACGATCGACGACCTGCTGCAGGAGATCGGCACCGGCAAGGTGGCGGCGGCGGCCGGGGCAGGGCAGCTTTCGGAGCGCGACATCGAGTCGATGTCGGAGCAGACGCCGATCATCAAGTTCGTGAACCTGGTCATCGGCCAGGCTATCCGCGACAAGGCGAGCGACATCCACTTCGAGCCGTTCGAGCACGAGTTCAAGATCCGCTACCGGATCGACGGGGCGCTTTACGAGATGGCGCCCCCGCCGAAGCAACTCGCGCTGCCGATCATCTCCCGCGTCAAGGTCCTCGCCAGCCTCAACATCGCAGAGCGGCGTGTACCGCAGGACGGACGCATCAAGATCAACATCGGCGGGCGGGCGGTCGACCTGCGCGTCTCCACGCTGCCCACCCAGTTCGGCGAGAGCGTGGTGCTGCGCGTCCTCGACCAGTCGGCGGTGCGCCTCGACATCGCCCAGCTGGGCATGCCGGAGGATGTCTACAACGGCATCCACGACATCGTGCGCCGGCCCAACGGCATCTTCATCGTCACCGGCCCCACCGGCTCGGGCAAGACCACCACGCTCTACAGCGCGCTGCGTTTGGTGAACACGGTCGACCTCAAGATCCTCACCGCCGAGGATCCGGTCGAGTACGAGATCGAGGGGATCATGCAGGTTCCGGTCGCCCCGCTCGTCGGTCTCACGTTCGCCGCGGCCCTGCGTTCGTTCCTGCGTCAGGACCCCGACGTCATCATGCTCGGTGAGATCCGCGACCTCGAGACCGCGCAGATCTCCATCCAGGCCTCGCTCACCGGCCACTTGGTCCTTTCCACCCTCCACACGAATGACTCCGCGGGTGCCGTCACGCGGTTGGTTGATATGGGCGTCGAGGCGTTCCTCATCGCGTCCTCACTCGAGGCCGTGCTCGCCCAGCGGCTCGTGCGGCGGGTCTGCACGCAATGCAAAGCCTCTTACGTCCCGAGTGATGAGGTGCTCGCGCAGGTGCGCATCTCGCGGGACAGCACCGGCGGACAACCCTTCCACTACGGACGTGGTTGTCCGACCTGCAGCCAGTCGGGCTACAAGGGCCGCATGGGCATCTACGAGTGGCTGCGGATGTCCGAACAGCTCCGCGACCTGGTGACCCGCAAGGCGCCGACGCTCGTGATCCGCGACAAGGCCATCGAGCAGGGCATGCGCACGCTTCGCGATGACGGCCTGCGCGCGATCCTCGATGGCAAGACTTCCGTCGAAGAGGTCATCAAGTACACCTGAACCCACCCGCTTCCCGGTCCGCCATGGCGAAACTTGCCGTCCGCCCCACTGCCGCCCCCGCGGCTCCCGCGCGTCCCGCCGGCCGCGGGCCCACCATTTCCGTTCCCGCCGGGGGTCCTGCCGCGCCCAAGCGCCGCGGGTTCTCTTTCGGCCGGGCCGTCAACGAGAAGGGTCTCACGGTCTTCACCCGCCAACTCGCCACGCTCGTCAAGGCCGGCATGCCCATCATGCGCGGCTTGGAGGTGCTCGCGCGGCAGGAGAAGCGGAAGTCCTTCCGCCAGGTGATCGAGGACTGCGCCGAAACCATCCGCTCGGGCGGCAACTTCTCCGACGGGCTAGGCGCCCATCCGAAAACCTTCGACCGTCTGTACATCAACATGGTCAAGGCGGGCGAGGCGGGCGGCGTGCTCGATACCGTGCTCGAGCGCCTCTCGGTCTTCATGGAGAAGGCGATGAAGATCCGCGGTAAGGTGACGTCGGCGATGGTCTATCCGGCCATCATCAGCTGCGTCGCCGGCGGCATCATGATCGTGCTCATGGTGTTCGTCGTGCCGAAGTTCCAGGAGGTGTTCTTCACCATGCTGAAGGGCAAGCCGCTGCCGTGGCTCACCTCGGTCGTCGTCGCCATCGCCAACGCCATGCGCGATAACCTGCTCATGGTCCTCGGCGGTCTGGCGGTGGTCGGTGTGTTGGGGTGGCTTTTCAAGCGTTCCGCGTTCGGCACCAAGGTCCTGCACTGGCTGCTGCTCAAGGTGCCGGTGATCGGCGACCTCTTCCTCAAGGCCGCCATCGCGCGCTTCACCCGCACCCTCGGCACGCTGCTCGCCTCGGGTGTGCCCATTCTGCAAGCGCTGATCATCACGCGCGACACCAGTGGCAACGTCCACGTGGCGAACGCGATCAACGTCGTGCACGACCGCGTCAAGGAGGGTGACAGCGTCGCCAAGCCGCTGGAGGCCACGCATATTTTCCCGGGCATGTTCACCAGCATGATCGAGGTGGGCGAGGAGACCGGCGCGCTGCCCGACATGCTCGTCCGCATCGCGGACAACTACGACGAGGAAGTCGACAACGCGGTGGCCGCGCTCACCTCCATCATCGAGCCCGTGATGATCGTGTTCATGGCCGTCGGCGTGGGCGTCATCGTTATCGCGATGTTCCTGCCGATGGTGGAGCTGATTAAGAGCCTCAGCGCCTGATTCCGGCGCGCCGCGCCGGCCGGAATCAACCGGTCTTCTTCCGGTTCTTCTTCGGGGCGGCGTTGCCCTC
>JBEGJD010000580.1:0-6659 GCA_041184765.1 Verrucomicrobiota bacterium
TTGCGCCACTGCTCAATCATGAACGGGAACAGCTCGGCGTACTCGACCGCGCGGGACGCGTTGGACTCCCCTTGGTACCAGATCACGCCCTTGATCCCGTAACCGAGCGTCGGATTCACGACACCAGCAAAGATATTTCCGGGGCGCGCATTGCCGGTGAGCCAGGCAAGCGGCGACTGCGGCTGGCGCGGAGACTCCTTCTTGGCAGCCTTCGCCTTCGCGGAGGCCTCCTTCCACTTGGCCATCGCCGCCTCGTGGTCGAGTCGCGGCTGGTCGCCCTTGAGCTGCGCCTCGCGATCACGCGTCGACTTCATCAGGGCGGCGAAACGCGGATCCTTCTCGATCGTCTCGCGGCGCACCCACGCCTCGGCCGCGGAACCACCCCAGGCATTGTCGATCAGGCCGACCGGAACCTTGAGGATCTCGTGCAGGTAGCGGCCGTAGAGAAAACCGACCGCGCTGAAACTCTTAACATTGTCAGGAGTGGCCGCTTCCCACTGGCCCTTGAAGTCCTTCTGCAGCTCCTGCGTGCCGACCTGCGGCACCGAGATGATGCGAAGGTTCGGGAACGCGGAGGCGAGCGCCTCGATGTCCCCGTTGTAAGCCTGCGACAGCGACCACTGCATGTTGGACTGGCCGGAGCACATCCAGACCTCGCCGACGAGCACGTCCTTCACCTCGCGCGTCGAGGAGCCGCTGATTCGCATCGACCGCGGCTCGGCGCTCGCCTCGAGCGCGGCGAGTTTCACCGTCCAGCGACCGTCGGCTCCCGCCGTGGCGGTGCGGGTTTGTCCAGCGAACGCGACCGTGACTTTCGCACCCGGGGTATCCCAACCCCAGATCGGGTTGGTCTGCCGGCGTTGCAGGACCATGTGGTCGCCGATCACGGCGGGCAACTTGAGCTCGGCACGAAGTGCGGGGAGCAAGGCGACTAGAGCGAGGAACGACAGGAATCGACAGGGTATCTTCATGTTCGGGGATAAGTCGGTGGAGGGGATACGGGCGGCCAAGCACACTGGCAATCCCGCTCCACGTCACCGCGGAAATTCCGGTCTTTTCGCGGCGGCCGTGGCGGCGCAAACTCAGCCCCGATGCACCACCCCGCCCCGCTCCCCCGCCGCCAGTTTCTCGTAGCCACCGCGGCCGCGATCGCCGCCACTCGCCTGCCCGCCGCCGCAACGGCCGAGCCGATCATCGATATCCACCAGCACACCAATTACGGCGGCGGCCGCGACAAGACGACGTACGCGCCGATCCTGCCGCGCCCTCGCAACGACGACGAACTCGTCAGCCACCAACGCGGCCTGGGCATCACCACGACCATCCTCCTGCCCTCCGGCCGTCCCGTGAACCGCAGCTCCACCCACAACGGCCGCGCCAACGGACTCGACAGCACCTGCACCGGAAATGAGGACTGCATGGCCGTGGCCAAGCGTCACCCGGGTGAGTTCGTCTTCGGCGCCAACGAGGTCAGCGACCTCGATGAGGCGCCCGCCGTGATCGAGAAGTACCTGAAGCTAGGGGCCGTCGTCATCGGTGAGCAGAAGTTCGGCGTGGAGAGCGACTCGCCCGCGATGCAACGACTCTACGAGCTGGCCGCCGCCTACAACGTGCCGATCCTGATGCACTGGCAGACGGGGAGCTACAACCACGGCTTCGACCGCTTCCACCGGATGCTCGCGAAGTATCCGAAAACCAACTTCATCGGCCACGCCCAGACCTGGTGGGCCAACATCGACGCCGCGAACGTCGACGACCCGCGAAACCTCTACCCCACCGGCAAGGTCAAGGCGGGCGGGCTCACCGACAAGTACCTGCGCGACTATCCCAACATGTTCGGCGATCTCTCGGCCGGCTCGGGCCTCGGCGCCTTCGCCCGCGACCCCGAGCACGGCGCCGCGTTCCTCCTACGCCACCAGGACAAGCTCATGTACGGCAGTGATTGCAACGATGCCACCGCGGTCCCGGTGCAATGCTCCGGCATCCGGCAGCTGCAGCAGATCCGCCGCCTTGTCACCGACAAGGCCGCCGAGCGCAAAATCCTTTTCGGCAACGCCAAGCGGCTCTTCCGGCTCTGAGCGGGAAATCGGACTCGCTTCTCAGGCGTCTCCGCGCACCGGCCACCGGTTCAACCGCCACGTGCAGGTCACCGGACCGGCTGAACGCTGGAAGCCGCGAAACCCGTTTCGTCCCTTAATTCTCGTCCGCGGAATTCCGCCTTCCTTCCCCGGAGTGACTAAAACCACGTCACGGGGCGGATCCCCTTTTCGTCATCCAACTCCTTTTCCCAACGCGTTACCTCTCCCAGGCCGCGCAGCCCATCATGATCCCCCGATTCCATCGTCTCTCCGTCGCTGCAGCACTGGCAGTTCTTGCCGCGGCCGACCTCCTCCATGCCGCCGCGCCCGCCTCCGCAGCCACACCCGCAGGATCAAATCGCGATATCCCCGTGATCCTCTCGCCATTCGAGGTGGATGGTTCCGGCGAGCGCGGTTATTACTCCGCCAACACGATGGCGGGCACGCGGCTGAACTCCCGGCTCGAGGACCTCGCGTCGTCGATCACCGTCGTCACCAAGCAGCAGATCGCCGATCTCGCGATTCTCGATCTCAACGACCTCTTCCTCTACGAGGCCGGCACGGAGGGCACCGGCACCTTCACCGATTACTCTTTCGATCGGAACGGCGCGCCGGTGGACAACACCCAGCTGGATCCGTCGAACGCCAACCGCATCCGCGGAGTGGGCCCGGCCAACCTCTCTTTCGGCAACTTCGAGACCAGCGGACGGGTGCCGATGGATCCGCTCAATATCGACTCGGTGGAGATCAGCCGCGGCCCCAACGCCAACATCTTCGGGCTCGGCAACGCCGCGGGGACCGTGAACCTGCAGCCCGCCAACGCGAACCTCACGCGCGGCCGCTCCCAACTTTCCGCCCGCGTCGACAGCTTCGGCGGCAACCGCTCCACGCTGGACCTGAACCGCGTCTTCATCCCCGGCGTGCTCGCCGCGCGCGGCAGCTTCGCCCTGCAGCACGACGGCTTCACCCGCCGGCCCGCGGGCACCGACACCGTCCGCTACAACGCCATGGTGCGGTACAAGCCGTTCCGCCAGACAACCCTGAGCGCCGCCTTCTCCTGGTACTCGCTCGAGGGCAACCGGCCCAACACGACGACGCCGCGTGACGCCATCACCGGCTGGCGCAACAACGGCTCTCCAATCTGGAATCCGCTGACCTCTCGGGTGACCATCAACGGTGTCACCAGCGCAGGCACGTATGGCATCTCCGCCCTGCCCCCGGGACTCGCCAACACCGCCGGCTCGGGCCGCACCAACTCCACCGTCTTTGTCGATGGGAACGGACAGATCGCTTTCTGGGGGCCGACGCAGGCGACCGCGACCAACAGCCCTTCGGACCGGAGCCAGGCCGTGTTTCTCGTCAACTCCGCGCCCGAGGACGTGCGCACCGGCCAGCCGCTTTTCCCCGCCAACCCGAACGTGAGCAGTCGCGCGATGTACGACTGGTCCTCGATCAACCTCGCGGCGGTGAACCGCCTGCGGGACACCGCCCGGACCGCGCGGCTGGAACTGGAGCAGATCTTCCTGCGCACGCCCTTGCAGACTCTCGCCCTGCAGGCGGGCTTTTTCCGGGAGGACACCTACCGATACCGTCGCGACCTGGTCGGCACGGCCGACAGCCAGGGATCGGCGGGCAACCTCTTCATCGACGCGAACGAACGCCTGCCGGACGGCAGCGTGAATCCGTTCCTCGGACGCACCTACATCGGCGTCTGGCGCCCCTCCTCGTACGAGCAACCCCTGTTGCGCGACACGTGGCGTCTGCAGCTCGCGTACACGCTGGATCCGGCGCAGGCGAAGCCGGGACTCCGTTGGCTGGGTCGGCACCAACTTTCCGGATACAGCGAGTACAAGGACGCCGTGCAGCGCCGGATCTCCTACCGTGACGCGCTGATTTCCAACCACGAGTGGCTGGCCCCCGGCGTCGCCCGCGCGGATCCGTCGACGGTCGTCACGATCAACTATTTCCGCTACTACGTCGGCGACGCCGCCGGCCAGAACGTCGATCACGGCCCCGCCGCGTTTGCCCTCGGTTCCTATCCCTATCGCTGGGGCAACGCGCTGACCGGCAACATCCGCAACGAAACCGCCACCCTCGGAGCCGCGGTGGCGACCGATGCCACGGCCGCGGGCGGCAACACGCACCGCATCCTGAAGACCCGCGGTGCGACGCTGCAGAGCTTTTTCCTGCAGGAACGCCTGGTCACGACCTTCGGCCTCCGCAACGACCGCAACTACAACACCACGGGTGTCACGCCCGTGCTGCAGGCGGACGGGATCCACGTGACCGAGGCCTCCCTGCGTCAATGGGCCGCGCGCGACTGGGCGTTCAACCGCGGCAACACCAGCACAGCCGGCGCGGTGCTCAAGGTTCTGCCCTGGCTGAGTCTCCACGCCAACGCCTCGAACAGTTTTCTTCCCAGCACCTATGCGGTGGATCTGAGACTGAAGGCTCTGCCCGATCCCTCCGGCCGTGGCCACGACCAGGGTTTCACCGCCCGCCTTCTCGGCGGCCGACTGGTGGCGCGGGTCAATCGCTACGAGACCCGCCAGATCAATGCCCGCAACGGCCAATCGGCCACCCTCGCCACGCGCGTACGGGGTCTCGACTTCGACACACCCAACCGGGCGCAGACCCCGTTCAACCTGGTTCCGCTCGCCACATCCTGGGTGGTGAACGCGGCGCGCTCCCGCGGCCAGACCCTCACGGCCGACCAGATCGACGCGCAGGTTTCGACCATCACCGGACTGGACCGGAAGTTTCTCCCCACGCTCACCGACGACCTCGGGGAGACGGAGGACATCACGGCGCGCGGCACGGAGGTGGAGGTCAACTGGAACCCGGGAGATTCGTGGACGCTGAAACTGAATGTGACCGAGCAACGCTCGTTGAACGCGAACATCGCCCCTGGCCTGGTGTCGTGGATCGCGGAGCGTCTTCCCGTGTGGCAGCGCATCATCGATCCGGAACTCAACCGGCCGTGGTTCACCGAGCGTTACGGCAACCTGAACTCCGCCTCCCAGCTCCTGGCGGCGAACGTCACCGCCCCCCTCAACGTGGCGCTCGCCTCGCAGGGCAAGAGTCGGCCGCAGGTGCGGCGTTACCGCGCCAATCTCGCTTCGAGTCTGCGTCTCGCCGGACTGACCGACCACCGCGTGCTCCGGCGTTTCACGGTCGGTGGCGCGTTGCGCTGGGAGGACCGCGGTGCGATCGGCTACTACGGCGTGCAGCAATTGCCCGCGGTCATCACGGACCTTGATCCGGATCGCCCCGTCTGGGACCGCGCCCATCTCTACGCCGACGCGTTCGTCGCGTACCGTTGGCGCCTCTTCTCAGACAAAGTCGCGGGCACCCTTCAGCTGAACGTGCGCAATCTCCAGGAGGATGGCCGGCTCCAGGCCATCAGCGCTTATCCCAACGGGCGCCCGGCCGCCTTTCGCATCGTCGATCCACGGCAGTTCATTCTGACCGCCACGTTCGACCTCTGAGCCCGACCCTATTCCCCATGCTCCTAAAACTTTTCCGCCGGTGCGCTCTTCCGCTACTCGCTGTCGCATCCGCGACCGCGGCCGAGGTTCCGGTGGTGACACGCGGGGTCGACTGGCAGCCACTCTCGGCCCAGGTTGGGCGCCTGCTTGAGGCCCTCGACTACCTCGGCGCGCCGCTGCCGGCGGACGAGCGCGCCGCGCTGCGCGCCCTGACGGCCGACGTTCCCGAAGCCGTCACGCGCTTCCAGGAGATTCTCGACCGACATTGTCTCGCGTGGGTGCAGATCAATCCGGAGATGCGGGTGAAGGCCGGAGCCGGACCCGCGCGGCCCGCGCTCGTGGAACAAGGCTGGAGCCAGTTTCTGATCAAGGTACTCAACGAGAGTGGCACGACGGCGGCCCTGCGCGTCACGAGCCCGCAAGGAGGACGCTTGTTCAACTCGCCGCCGGAGGAAGTCGCCCAGCGGTGGCTGGAACTGCAGACGTTCGACGCGCAGCCGCTCAGGCCGACGCTGGGCGGACTGCCCGTGGAATACCGCATCGTTCAGCTTTACAGCCGTGATGCCGGCAAGCGGGAGGCCCGCCTGACGTTTGATGTCGGACAGGGCACGCAGGACCTAGGCTTTCGCAGCGATCTCGACCTGCTTTTTGACTGCGCCCCCGCCCACCCGGTGAAACTCCGCATCCGCGACGAGAACGGCGCGCCGACCACCGCTTCACTGCTGGTGCGCGACCCTCGCGGCCGAGTCTACCCCTCGCAGGCGAAGCGTCTCGCGCCTGACTTCGCCTTCCATCCCCAGATCTACCGCGCCGACGTCGAGGTGCTGCGCCTTCCCGCGGGAACCTACGACGTCGAGTTTCAGCGCGGCCCCGAATCCTTGACGGTCCGCCGTAAACTTGAGGTGAAGGGCGATTCCAACTGGGCGTTCCAAGTGGAGCGTTGGATCGATCCCGCCGCGATGGGCTGGATCTCCGGCGACCACCACATCCACGCCGCCGGGTGCGCTCATTACACCAATCCGACCGAGGGCGTGCATGCCCCCGACATGATGCGCCACATCCTCGGCGAGGACGTGAAAGTAGGCGCCAATCT
>JBEGJD010000581.1:0-5700 GCA_041184765.1 Verrucomicrobiota bacterium
TCTTTCCGTACTTGCGCTTTATGGGCCACAGGAGCCGGCGCGCTTTGTCGAGGTTGGTGTTGTCGGGCCAGCTGTTGAGCGGCGCGAAACGCTGCTGGCCGGCGCCGCCGCCGCCGCGGCCGTCACCGGTGCGGTAAGTGCCGGCGCTGTGCCACGTCATGCGGATGAACAGCGGGCCGTAGTGACCGAAGTCGGCCGGCCACCAGTCCTGCGAGTCGGTCATCAGCGCGTGCAGGTCGCGCTTCACGGCGGCGAGATCGAGCTGCTTGAACTCCTTCGCGTAATCGAAACCCGCGCCCATCGGATCCGACAGCGGCGAGTTCTGGTGCAGCATCTTCAAGTTGATCTGGTTGGGCCACCAATCGCGGTTTTCGCGCCCCTTGGCGCCGGTGTGCAGGTGGGGGAAGGGGCATTTGCCGCCAGTGGTGGTGGGAGGGTGGTTTTCCATGATGAGAGAGGAGCCCGCCGCGTGATTGCGGCGTGAGAAATGAACCTCGAACGAAGGCGCCTTCGGCAGCTCGCGCAAGTCGCGATCGGGAAAAAGGCTGGGGGAGGGGGGAGCGCTGCGGTGGTCCGTGCAGCTTGTCCTTGCCCGGAGGTTTTCGCGCCGCCTCGATCCGCGGCCAGCATGAATCGCTCGTTCCGCCTCCTATCGTTTTCGACCTTACTGCTTGTGTTCGCCGCACCGGGATTCCCGGCGACGCTCACCAACCTTTCGGTCCGTACCACGCTTGAATCGCGCCAGGTACTCACCGTCGGCTTCACCGCGCAGGGCGGCAGCAAGGGCTTGTTGGTGCGCGCGGCGGGGCCCGGGCTACGTGCGCTTGGGGTCGATGACGCGATGCCGGATCCGTCGCTCGCGGTCTTTCGGGATGCGAACCGGGTGGACGGAAACGATAACTGGGGAGGAGGCGCGGCGTTGGTTAACGCTTTCAGCGCCGCGGGCGCGTTCCCGTTCGCATCTTCGTCCAGCGCGGATGCCGCGCTCCTTGTCTCCGCGGATGGCGGGCGAACGGTCCAGGTTTCCGGTCCGGCGGGCGGCAACGTGCTGGTCGAGGTCTACGACATCGCCCCCGCCAGCCCGGCGCGTCTCACGAACCTCTCCGCCTTGAACCGTGTCGGCACCGGCGGGGACATCCTTATCGCGGGAATCACGATCTCCGGCACCGGTCGTCTCCCGCTGCTCGTGCGCGCGGTCGGTCCGAGCCTGGCCGCGCTTGGGGTGACCGACACCCTGCGTGATCCGCGCCTCGTGGTGCTCGACTCTTCGGGCGCCAAGGTGGCCGAGAATGACACCTACGATCCGGGCCTCGATTCAACCTTCACGTCTGTCGGCGCCTTCCCGTTGGTTGCCGGTAGCCGCGATGCGGCTCTGGTCGTTTCGTTACCGGCGGGTGGCTACACGATCCAGGTCTCAGGTGCCGACGGCGGCACGGGAAACGCGATCATCGAAGTCTACGAAGTCGCCGGGGATGTGTGGCTGCGCAACGGATGGACCCGTCCCGCCTCAGCCACGGCGGTGGCGACGGCGGCCACCCAGGCCTTCGCTCGTTATGTCGCGACGGTGCGTACACCTGACTTGCCCTTGGCTTTCGAAATTCAGCCGGGGGCGGAGGCGGTCTGGAGCGAGTGGATCCCGAAAGGCGTCACGCTCGTGGCGCGGGCGTTCTCCTATCCCGCCTTGGCGACCCCCTACACCGCGGTGGCGGGGGTCGATCGCGACTGGTTTGTCGCCACGTTTTCGCGGCTTTACGGCGCCCAGACCGGACAATTTCAAGGCACGGTCTGGGACTCCGGCAACCCGGCGTGGGCTGACACACCAACGGTGACCTCCAACGGTTGGAACCTCGACGCCATCCGACGTACCAACCAACTGCAGAACAATCCCACGGGCATGGCGCAGACACCGGGGCACGAGTTTTTCCACATCGTGCGACGCTACCTGAGTGGCCGCGTCACTTCCACCGGTCCGGGACTGGTTATGCCAGGGATGATCCCTCAGTGGTTCTGGGAGGGGCCTGCAATGTTTGTGGGGCACCAGACTGCCAATCACCTTGGGTTCAGCTCCTATCTCAGCCGCAGCCGCCAGACGATGGTGGACCGCGCTAACTCGGGCTTCA
Source organism: Verrucomicrobiota bacterium (assembly GCA_041184765.1). Taxonomy (GTDB): domain Bacteria; phylum Verrucomicrobiota; class Verrucomicrobiia; order Opitutales; family Opitutaceae; genus ER46. The sequence goes on from JBEGJD010000581.1 coordinate 2,121, forward strand.
GCGCGACCCTGCGGTTGGAGGAAGTTGTTTCCAACGTACCGCCCAACTACGATCCCTACGGTCTGGGTCACATCGCGACTGAGTTGATTGTCGCGCAGGTGGGCATGGATCGCTTCCTCGATATCTACCGGGAGGTGGCGAAGGGGCGTGCTTTCGACGCCGCGTTCGGCGCGGCGACGGGCGTGCCGCTCGCCGACTTTTTCCTGATGTTCGAGGAGACGCGCCCCGTTCTCGGCGTCCCGCGTAAAAACTGATCTCCGCGGGTCTCAGGAACCTGCAGGTGGAACCCTTCCCGGGTTGTCGGCGGCTGCCGCGAGATGGCGTGCGATCACCGCGCGCCAGTGGGCGTCATCCAACTCGCGGCGTCGCGCGGCGCGATACTCCATTTCGCCCACGAAAAAGATGAAGACGAAAAGCACGACGAGCAGCGGCTCCTCCAGCCAGACCGCCACTGCCGCCCCGAGGACGCAGATGACTTTGCCGCAGGTAGCAGCCCAGAAGGTCGCGCGCAGGTAATTGAGCCGGGTCGCGAGCACGGCCCTGAGCAGCCGGCCGCCGTCCATCGGGAATGCGGGCAGCAAGTTGAACAACCCCATCGCGAGGTTCCACCGCATCAGAAGGTGCAGGCTCTCGATCAGCGTGGGGATTTCGCCGGAGGTCTCCGTGGCGCCGGCGGGGGGCAGCGCGAGCCAGAGCAGTCCCGCGATCACGAAGTTCACCGCCGGCCCCGCCACCGTGATCAGCACCTCGCGGCGCGGCTCGCGTGGAAGTCCGTCGAACTCGGCCATACCGCCGATCGGCAGCAGCAGGATCCGTGGCACGTTTACTCCGAACCGGATCGCCGTCAGGCAATGCCCCAGCTCGTGCAGCACGACGCAGCCGAAGAACGCCGCCAGCACCGCTGTGCTCCACCAGAGCCCGGGCCAGCCGGCGTCGGCGTACCCATCGAACGCGTTGACCGCGAGCAGGAGCACGAACGAGAAATGCACCGCCAGTTGGATTCCGCTGATCCGGAAAAGGTTAATTGACCACCCGAGCATCGGGACCAACAAAGTCGCGCCTGTGGTTTAAGCCAGCGCGCATTGCGCCGGCGCGCCGCTCTGGCGCGCAAGCTGCTGCGAAATCACCGTCTCATGCCCGATTCAAAACAGGCCCCCACCATCCTCGTCGTCGATGACGACGCCGAGATCCGCTACTCACTCACGCGCGTGCTCTCGTCGCGCGGCTACCAGGTCATCGAGGCCCCCAGCGGCGAGCAGGGGGTGGCGATGGTGCGCAAGGGGCCGGCGCCGCACCTCGTTTTTCTCGACGTCCGCATGGGCGGCATGGGTGGCATCGAGGCCCTCCAGCACATCCGCTCGGCCAACCCGCGCCAGCTCGTCGTGCTGATGACCGCCTTCGGCACGGCGCAGACCGCGATTGAGGCGATGAAGTACGGCGCCTTTGATTACGTCATGAAGCCCTTCGATCCGGCGAAGGTGCTTTCGCTCGCGCAAAATGCTCTCAAGGCCCACGCCGACCTCCGCGCGGTTGGTGACTACAAACCTTCGGTAAATCCCGACGACTACCGCGAGGGCATCGTCGGCAGTTCGCCCGTGATGCAGGATGTCTTCAAGGTCATCGGCCAGGTGACCGCGAGTGACGTGACCGTGATGATCACGGGTGAGAGCGGCACCGGGAAGGAGCTCGTCGCGCGCTCGATCTGGAAGCACAGCCACCGTTCCTCGAAGCCGTTCATCGCGGTCAATTGCGCGGCGATTCCGGACAATCTGATCGAGAGCGAGTTGTTCGGACACGAGAAGGGGTCGTTCACCGGCGCGACGACCCAGCGGCTAGGCAAGTTCGAGCTCTGCGACGGCGGCACCATCTTCCTCGACGAGATCGGCGACATGGCGCTCGCGACGCAGACGAAGATCCTGCGCGTGCTGCAACAGGGCGAGATTCAGCGGGTCGGCGGCACGGAGACCATCCGGGTCGACGTCCGCATTCTCGCTGCGACTAACAAGGACCTCGAGGCGATGGTGAAGGCCAAGACGTTCCGCGAGGATCTCTATTACCGACTCAATGTCGTCCGCATCCGCATGCCTGCGCTCCGTGAGCGCACCGAGGACATTCCGCAGATCGTTGATTTCTGCCTCCAGAACCTCGTGAAGCAGCGCAAGGCGCGCGTGGGGAAGGTCGCGCCCGAGGCAATGGCGGTACTGGTGCGCCATCCGTGGCCTGGCAACGTGCGTGAGCTGGAAAACGTCGTCTACCGCAGCGCGGTCATCGCGCAGGGAGACGCGATCCTCGTGAAAGATCTCCCGGTCGAGATCGGCGGCGGCAGCGCGGTGGCACCGATGCCGGCCGCGGTGATTGAGGAATCTTCCGCCAGCGCCGCCGCGGCGGCCGTGGTCGATATCACGGCCGCGCTCGACGCCGTGTACGCGGCCGCAAGGGTCTCCGGCGGCGGCGCGCTTGAGTTCGTGGAGCGGGAAGTCGTTACCCGCGCGCTGGCTGAGGCGGGTGGCGATGCCGCGGCAGCCGCGAAGATCCTGGGGATCACCAAGGCTGCGGTTCAGAAACGCGCCAAAGGCGCGTAAAAGTACATCGTTTGTGATGCGCGTCTTCCTTGCTTCGGGCAACGCCCACAAGGTCGCCGAGCTGCGCTCCCTGGCGCGGGCTTCGGGCCTGCCTGTCACGATCCACTCCGCGCGCGAGGCGGGCGGGATGCCGCCGGTGGTCGAGGATACCGGCACATTCCGAGGCAACGCGGGCAAGAAGGCGCGCGCGTTGTTGGCCGTTTTGCCGCCCGGGGCGTGGGCGCTGGCCGACGACAGCGGGGTGTGCGTCGACGCGCTCGACGGAGCCCCGGGCGTGGAGTCGGCGTATTATGCCGGCCCGCATTCCGACCCCGCGGCAAACCTGGCGAAGCTCGTCGAGGTGATGCGGCCCTTGCCGGAGGACCGCCGCGGGGCGTGTTTCCTGAGCGTGCTTTGCCTCGCGGGACCGGGGGGCGTGGAGGAGTTTTTCGAAGGCCGCTGCGAGGGCCGGCTGTGCTACGAACCGCGGGGAGGGGAGGGATTCGGCTACGACCCGCTCTTCATTCCGCACGGTTTCACCGCGACCTACGCCGAGCTCGGCGATGAGGTGAAGAGCCGCATCAGCCACCGTGCGCGGGCCTGGGCCGCGTTGGTGGACTGGATCCGACGGTGCAGGGTGGCGCCGCTGGAATCGGGTTAGGGCGGGCGGTTAACTCGAGAACGGTTTCGCCAAAGCCGGCGGCTGTCTCAGGCTCCCTTGGCGCGGCGTGTGCGGTGGGAACCGCGGGGTTCGATGTTCAGGTAGGTCTTGTTGAGCATCTGGCTCTCGTAGAGCTCAAGCAGGCGGACACCCTCGCGCGGCTTCACCTGGTCCTTGCGCGTGGCGTGGTCGATCTGCGCCTTCATCTTTCGGCACAGATCCTCCTGCTGGTACTGCACGCCCTCGATCACGTCGGCGATGCGGCTGCCGCTCAGCGCCTCCTCGATGTAGAACCCGTTGGGCTCATCGTCCTCGAGGAACACGTGGACCTCGTTGACGCGCCCGAAGAGGTTATGGA
>JBEGJD010000582.1:0-17229 GCA_041184765.1 Verrucomicrobiota bacterium
CCATGGAGGCTCTGATGCGTCTACGGAACCGTTTTGATCTTCCGTCGCTGCTGGCGTTGGCGCTGGTGCCGTTGCTCACGCCCGCCCGGGCTGCTGAGTCCAACCGTGCGGCAGAGGAGACCCGGTCGTTGGAGGTGCTCACCTCTCCGGCTACCTTGGCGGAACGGGAGGCCGCCGTCGTGCGCCTGCACCGGATCGGGTCCGAACGTGCGGTGCCGGAGCTCGCGAAGCTTTTGTCCGACCCGGATCTGTCGCATGCCGCGCGTCACGCCCTGGAGGCCATGCCCTTCGACTCCGCGGGACGCGCGTTGGTGGATGCGCTTCCAACAAGCGCCGGTACGGTGCGCCTCGGCCTTGTCTCTTCCTTGGCCTCCCGGCGCGAAGTCGCCGCGGTACCCGCGCTCGCCTCTTTGTTGCGCGACGCCTCCGACTCCGCCGCCGCGGAGGCGGCCGCCCATGCGCTTGGCGTCATCCCCGATGCCTCGACGGTCGTCGCACTCGAGGCGGCGTGGCCGGAAAGCGCCGGCTCCGTGCGGAAGGCCGTCATCGACGCGCTTTTGGCTCAGGCGTGGCGTCTGCTTGGGGCCGGCGAGTCGCGTGAGGCCGGCCGCATCTTCCGAACAATCCACTCCAACGAGCGTGATCCGCGGATACGGCTCGCGGCCGACGAGGGGATGATCCGCTCCGCCGGTTCGGTCGGGCTCGCGTTGGTGAGGGCTGGTTTGACCGGCACCGTCGAACCCGAGCGACAGGCCGCTTTACGGGTCATCGAGGATTTGCCGCAGCCCGGTTTAGGCGTGCTCCTCCGCGAAGTAATGCCGGAGCTCTCCGCGGATTTGCAGCAGTCCGTTCTCGAAGGCTGGTTGCGCCGCTCGGATCCTCCGCCGCGCGAGGTCGTGCGGCCGTTACTGGCCAGTCCGGCGGTGGCAACGCGGCTGGCGGCGATCCGCGGGCTCGGACAAGTCGGCGCCGCGGACGATGTTGCGGTGCTGCTATCTCTGGCCGTCGGCGCCGAACCCGAGCGGCGCACCGCGCGGCTGGCGGTGACGAGCCTGCGGGCCGAAGGCGTGACCGACGCGTTGCGCCGACGGCTCCGCGAGGGAGAAGGGGCTGAACGAATCGAGGCGGTGCGCGCCCTGGGTGAGCGCGGCGACCGGGCGGCGGCGAGGGAGTTGCTGGAGTTAGCGCGCTCTTCGGACGACGCGTTGCGCCTGGCCGCGCTGCGGTCGCTGGCCTTGGTGCTGGATCAGTCGGGGGTTTCGGAAGTCGTCGGATTGATCATCGCCGCTTCCGACGAGGTCCGGCGGGGAGAAGCAGGGCGCGCGTTGGCGCTGACCTTGGGAAGGCTGCAACCGGCGGGTGGGTCCCCGGCTTTGACGGCGGTGACTCGGGCCATGAACGGAGCGCCGCCGGCGATACGCGCCGCGCTCGTCGCGGCCGTCGGCGGCGTGGTCGCGCCCGAGGCCCGGGAAATCTTGCGGCGGGCGTTCTCCGACGAAGCTCCCGCGGTGCGTGCGGCGGCCCTTAACGCGCTCGGCACCACGAACGATCCCTTGTTGCTGCCCGATTCCCGCGAGCTGGCATTGCACGGCGGAGACGACGCAGTGCGCGAGGCGGGAACGCGGGCCACCGTGCGTCTCTTCACGCGCGACGGGTCGCGAGTCTCCTTCGAGGATCGGATCGCGTTTTTCCGCGCGATCGCCGCGGCTGGTCCGACGCTTGCGCAACGCCGGCTGGTGCTGAACGCCCTCGCTTCGGGTCGCAGCCGGGAGGAACTCGAGCTCGCGGTCACGTGGTTGGATGACGAGGCCTCGGCCGGCGATGCGGCGACCGCGATCGTGCGACTGGCGCCGCGGCTGCCTGATGCGAAGCCGGCGCTCACGGCCCTGCGCCGGGTGCAAGCGATGGAGTTAACCACCGTGGCCAAAGAGGAAGTGGTCTCTGCGCTCGAAGGGCTCGAAGCGCGAGCCGCGTATGTGACCTCATGGATGTCACGTCCGACCATCGAGGTGAGTGACCGGGAAGCGAAGGATCTCCTCGATACCGTTTACGATCCCGAGGGGCCGGCGGCCGCCTACACCGGCGCGGCCAGTCGTGCCCGTTTCGGAAAATGGGAGTTGATGCGTGTAGCGGCTGACGCGCGCAATCCGCGGCAGATGCGCGGTGGGAGCCCCGGTATCTCCGGGGTGGCCTACGCGCACACGTGGATTTGGTCGGTGGAGCCGCGGCGGGTTAAGATCGACCTCCAGCACGACGTGGCGCTGAAGCTTTGGGCGGGCGACACGGAGGTGGTGCGGCTGGCGGATCCGGTGGAGAGCGGCGGCAAGGGCACGGCCTCCGCCGAGACCGATCTCGCGACCGGCTGGAATCTTTTCCGCGTGAAACTCGCGCAGGCCGCGCGGCCTTGGTGGTTTTCCCTGCGCGTGCGCGCGACGGGCGGTGCAGAGACCTCTTTCATCGCCGACGCGCAGCCGGCGGACCTGCGGGCGGCACCTCAGCCGTAGCCGCGGGCGACCGGCCACACGGCCTCCACGCGGTCGCCCCGGAGGGCGTGGATGTGGTCGTGCAAATTCACCGTGGGATCGCAGTGCGGCACGATGAACTCCAGGCGTTCGCCGAGGCGCGGTTCGCGCGACGCCTTGGTGAGGTCGAGGATGCCGTGCTCGTCGCCACCCCAGCTGAACGTGGCGCCGGCGAGGTCCTTGGGCTCGGGGCCGAATTTCTTGTCGGTCGCGAAGGCCTTCAAGCCGGCGTCGACGGTGGCGCGGTTGCGCTCGGGACGGCTGATGACGGTGGCGATCACCGCTAGCGACGGCGCGAAGTCCTCGTAGAGCGGGCCGCTTTTTCCGCCGATGCGGCGGTAGTCGACGTCCATGAACACGTATGATCCGGCCTGCAGCTCGGTCATGGCGCCGAACGCGGGGTCGATGTTGTAGGTGCCGGTGCTGCCGCCTGAAAGGATCTCCATCGGCAAGCCCTCGCGGCGAAGTTCGCGGAAGGTGGCGATCGCCGGGGCCATCGCCTTCTCGGAGTGCGCGCGCCTCTGCTCGAAGCCGGTGACGTGGGCCGATGAGCCGGAGTAGCAGTGGATGCCCCTGAGACGCAGACCCGGAAGCCCTGTGATAAGGCGTGCGAGATCCGCGGCCTTTTCCCCCGGCGCGGTGCCGGTGCGCCGGCTGCCCGGATCGACATCGATGAGCACGTTGAGCTTCAACCCCGCCGCGCGCGCCGCCCCGGAGAGTTCCGCGGCGTGCCCCGGATCGTCGACCACCGACATGGTGTCGGGTTGCCGCCGGGTTAGCTCGACCAACCGGCGGATCTTCACGGCGCCCACCATTTCCGAGGTGAGCAGCAGGCCGCCAACACCTCCGGCCGCCATCGCCTCGGCCTCGCGCAGCGTGGCGACACAGACCCCGAGGGCGCCGGCGGAAACCTGCAGGCGCGCGATCGCGGCGCATTTGTGGGTCTTGGCGTGCGGTCGCAGGGCGATGCCGGCGGACTTCGCGTGGGCCGCGAGGCGCGTGATGTTGCCCTCGAGTTGGTCCAGGTCGACGACCAGCGCCGGAGTGGGCAGCTCGTCCTTGGAGCGGCCGACGAGGCTGGAGGCGGCGGAACGGCGACCGGTGGCGGACAAAAGTGCGGCGGCGGCGCTCGCGCGCAGCAGGGAACGGCGGGTGACGTTCATGGGGTGGGTGCGCGAGGAACTGTCATCCCGCGTGCGGCGGTGCAAGCGGTGACACCGGTCGATCCGGCGTTGCACCTGGTTCGGCGGATGGCGCAGCATCGCGCCGTTCCCCGCATGAGCACCGCTGCCGCCAGTCCTTACAACGCCACCGTCGTCGGCCGCGAGGCCATCAATCCGCAGCTCATGATCCTGCGCGTGCGGCCCGATTCGGGGGAGCTCAACTTCACGCCGGGCCAGTTCGGAGTGCTGGGATTGCAGGGCAAGGAGCCGCGCGTGCCGGAGGCGGATCCCGACACGAAGGCGGCCGAGCCGGAGAAGCTCATCCGTCGCGCGTACAGCATCTCCTCGACGAGTCTCGAGAAAGCGTACGTCGAATTCTATCTCACGCTGGTCACTTCCGGTGAACTCACGCCGCGGCTCTTCGCGCTGAAGCATGGCGCGCGGATCTTCCTCGGGCCGAAGGCCAGCGGGCTCTTCACGCTCGACCGCGTCGCGCCGGGAAAATCCGTGGTGCTGGTCGCTACCGGCACCGGTCTCGCGCCCTACATTTCGATGCTGCGCACGATGCTGATTAGCGACGCGACTCGGAAGTTCGTCGTGCTGCACGGTTCGCGCTACAGCTGGGATCTCGGTTACCGCGGAGAACTGGAGAGCCTCGCCCGGATCCGGCCGAACTTCACCTACATCCCCTCAATCACGCGGGCCGAGCAGGACCCGCATTTCAGCGGGCAGGTCGGACGCCTCCCGAAGCTCATCGAGGACGGCGTGATCGAGCGGATCTCCGGCGTGAAGCTGGATCCCGCGGAGTGTGACGTGTTCCTCTGCGGCAATCCCGACATGATCTCGGCGGTGAAGGCGTTCCTCGCGGCGCGCGGGTTCATACCCGACCACGGCAAGCAGTCGGGCACCGTGCACGTCGAGGAGTACTGGTGATCCGGCGTCGCGGCTTTCGCGGTTTGACGCGGCGCGCGGCGATCCTTTGCGTCGCGCGCTTCTCCCCATGAAAGCCCTCGGCATTGATATCGGCGGGTCCGCCATGAAAGGCGCTCCCGTTGACACCCGCACCGGACGCCTCCTCTCGCCTCCGCACCGCATTCCCATTCACCGTGGCCTGTCGCCCAAGGAGGGCGCCAAGGTCGTGGCCGCGATCGCGGAACATTTCTCTTGGAGCGGCCCCATCGGTGTCGGCTTCCCCGGCGCGATCGAGGGCGGGCACATCCGCACGTCAGCCAACTTGCATCCCGGATTCGTCGACGCCGATGGCTCGCGGCTGTTCGGAAAGGCGAGCGGCTGCCCGGTGGCTTTGATCAATGACGCGGCGGCCGCCGGGCGCGCCGAGATGAAGTTTGGAGCCGGACGGGGCTTCAACGGCAAGACGCTGCTCCTCACGCTCGGCACGGGCGTGGGCACCTGTCTCGCGCAGGACGGGGTCGTGATCCCGCTCGAGCTCGGTCACTTCCCTTGGAAAAACGGAGAAGGTGCGGAAAAGTACGTCGCGAGCAGCGTGAAGGACCGCGAAAGCCTCTCGTGGAAAGTGTGGGGTGGCCGCCTCAACGCTTACGTGCTCGAACTTGAGCGACTGCTCTGGCCGGAGCGCATCATCATGGGCGGCGGCGTGAGCACGGAGCACGCGAGGTTCTTCCGCTTCATCCGGTGCCGGGCGCGCCTGATGCCGGCGCGTTTTCGCAACGAGGCCGGGATCGTCGGCGCCGCGCTCCGCGGCGCGCAGGCGGGCTGAGCGGTCGTTGCGCGTTCCGCTCATGCGCCCCGAGATCCTGATCGCGGGTCAGGGCGTGGCGGGCACCCTGCTGGCTTGGGAACTCGAGCAGGCGGGGATTCCTTTTCTCATCCGGGATCCCGGCCACGAGGGTGCGGCTACCGCAGCAGCCGCGGGGATTATCAATCCCATCACGGGCCGGCGCTTGGTGAAGACTTGGCGGTTCGACGTGTTGCGTCCGCTGGCGGCGGAGGTGTGGCGCGATTTGGGTGACGCGCTTGGGGTGCGGCTGTGGCGCGAGATGCGGGTGCGGCGCGAGTTCGCCGACGACGAGGAGCGGAACGCGTGGGAGCGGAAGGCGGCTACCGGTGAGCTTTCACCTTATGCGGGCGGGCCTTTCGACGACGGGTTTTGGATCGTTGGCGCGGCGCGGGTCGATCTCGCCGCCGCCATGGCCGCGGCACGCCGTCGTTGGCGGATGCAGGGACGGCTCCGGGAGGACACCGTTCCCGATCTCGCCGCTGCAGCCGAACGACACCGCATGGTGATCGATTGCACGGGCGCCGCGGGCGCCTCGCACGGTGCGTTCGACTTTGTGCCTTGGGAGTTTTCGAAGGGCGAGACGCTGGAGATCGGCGTCGAGGGCCTCGATCCCGACGTGATTCTCAACCGTCGCTTGTGGGTGGCCCCCACCGGCGAGGGGATTGCGCTCGCCGGTGCGACCAACGAGCCGGGCGTCACGGATTCACGACCCGATCCCGTGGCGCGTGAGCGGCTGATCGCTGGAGTACGTGGAATGCTGGGCGCGCGGGAGTTCACGGTCCGCGTCCACCGCTCCGGCGTGCGCGTTACCTTGCCGGATCGGCGTCCGGTCGCGGGTGTTCACCCGAGGCTCACCCGGATCGGGATCTTTGGTGGACTGGGCGCGCGGGGAGCCCTGTGGTCGCCATGGCTCGCACGGCAGTGGCGCGATCATCTCGTTTCCGGCCGTGCGTTCGATCCGACGGTAAGCGTCGCGCGGTTCCAAGCCGCGCCCGCGCCAGCTTAGCGGTTCAACGCGTGATCGGCTGGGAAATGCGCAGGTAGGCGAAGAAGTCGCGCAATTCCTGGTCGCTGAGTCCGTCGAGCAGACCCGCAGGCATCAGGCTGCGGCCCATCGGTTGCACCTCGTGGATCTCGTCGGCGCGCAGGGTGATGTTTTCGCCGCCGAGTCCGCGCAGCACGGTCACCTGGTTGTCGCGTTCGACGATGAAGCCGCCGAGCGAGCGGCCGTCGTTCGTCTCGACCACCTGGTATTGGTAGCCTTCGCGGATTTCCGCGTCGGGGTTGATGATGCTGAGGAGCATCGTCCCGAGGTTGTCGCGCTGGTAGGCGGTGAGATCGGGGCCGAGGTTGCCGCCTTTGAAGAACAGTTTGTGGCAGCTGGCGCAGCGGGCGGTGAAAGTCGCCTCGCCGGCGTAAGGGTTGCCGGGGGCGGTTTTGAGCGCCGCCGTGACCGCATCGATGCGGGCCTGAAGATTTCCCGCCGGTCCTTGCGCGGGAAGCAGGCGTACGGCGCGGGCGGCGATGTTGGCATCGCGGTTCAAGCGCAACCGGTCCGCGGCTTCGGCGGGGATCGCGCCCGCCGGCAGCGTTCCGCTTTCCAATGCGTCGAGCAGGGAACGTCCCCACGCGGTGCGGCTGGCGAGCGCGCTGACCGCCGTTTCGCGCACCGAACCCTTCATCATCGGGAGGGCTGCGGCGATTTTCGCGCCGAGGTCGTCGTTCGGAAACGCGGTGAGCGCTGAGAGAGCCGCGGCGCGGAGGGCGTCGGTTCGACCCTGCGTGGCGACGTTCAGCAAGGCGGGGGCGGCGGATGACGCTCGTGTCTCCCCCAACGCGCGAGTGAGTCGCAGCTGTTCCTCCGGGCGGGTCTTCGGGTTGGCTAGGAGTGCTATCGCCTCGGTGATCGCGGCGGCTTCGCCCTGACGCAAACGCAGCGTGAGCGGAACCTGTCCCTGGCTGTGCAGGCGCGCGACGAGTTCCTCTGGCAGATCGTTCATCGCGCGGCCGCGGTAGGCTTCCTCCAGACCCGCGAGTAGGGGGGCCGCATGGCTGGGTGAAGGCGCTTGGGCGAAAAAACGGCTAAGCAGTTTGAGCTCCGAACGGAGACCATCGACTGCGAGCCGGCGCGCGAGCCGCGGTAACACGTGCTCCCGGGCCATGGGTTCATCCCAAAGCCCGGGAGTGAGGAAAAGTTCCAGGATCTTTTCCGTCGAAGCGGGAAGATGGGCTTCGAATACCCACCAGACCAGCAGTGGGATGTAGGGGTCCTGCGCCACTTCGCGGTGCGCTAGCAGGGCGGCGGCGAGGGGCAGCGCCTGCGGCGGATCCAGGCGGCGGGCGGTGCTCGCGAATTGCGCGAGCGTTTCGGCATCGGGCTCAACGGACGCCTGCGTCAGCAGCGCAGTGAAGAGGGGGACAGGCACCAACGCGCGTTCGGCGGATGAGTGTCGTCCCGCGCCAAGGTTCCGGTGTCGCCCCCATTCGTCGCCGAGCAGGCGGGCGGTCCAGGCGCGGACGACGGCGTTTTTGTGGCGGAGGCCGGAAAGGGCGTCGCTTTCCGAAAGTCCGGCGGATTGGTGCAGCGCCCAAAGTGCGTGAAGGGCGCCCATTCCATAGTCTGTCCCTAGCAGCGCTCGTAGGAGTGGTGCAGCGGTGGGGTCGGGACGTTCACCTAGGAGGCGCACCGCGGTGTGCCGGTGCCATTTGTTCGGATGCGACAGAAGACCAACGAGTTCCGCGGTGGTCTTGGCTGCGAGATTCACGTCCCGCTCAAGCGGGGCGTTCTCGCCGCGGATGCGGTAGATACGACCGGTCGAGGTATCGATCTGGTTTTGGTAATGTTGCCCGTGGGCGACGTAAAAGTCGTACATGTCGGCCACGACGAGTGATCCGTCGGGTGCGTTGGCGATGTAGACCGGACGAAACGCCGGATCTGTGCTCGTGAGCGCGGCGCCGCGATCGGCCGTTGTGAACGTCGCGCCGCGCGGGAGCCGCTCGCTGGTGAGAATGGTGTTGTGCAGAGGGGCGAGGGCGAAGAGGCGTCCGGCCCAGGGTGCGGGTAGAGCGGTACCCTCGGCAAAAGCCCCGAAATGCGTGAACCGCGCCACGGGGTCTTTCGTCGCCATCATCGGCAGGTCGCCGAAGGCGTAGGGGTTGCGGGGCGGTCCGAATTTCCCGGGATCGACGCCCTGCATCAGATAGAACCCGCCCTGCACGAAGTGCCAACCGCGGGTGCCGCCGCCGTTGTGACCGGAGTAGAGACGGCCGTGCGCGTCGAACTCTAGGCCGAAGGTGTTACCGCCGCCTTCCGCGAAGATTTCGTAGGCACGGGAGCGCGGGTGGTAGCGCCAAACCATGCAGCCTTCGAAGTGAACACCCGGCGAATCCGCGGGATCGAGACCGGGACGAGTAACCCGGCTCGAGGTGGTGCTCCCTTGCGCGCCATAGAGCCAGCCGTCCGGTCCCCAAACCAGGCCGTTCGCGATGGAGTGGGTGTCCTCGAGCCCGAAGCCGGTCAGCCGTGTTTCCGGCGGGCCGTCGGAGACGTCGTCGCCGTCGGCGTCGGGATAGAAGAGCAGGTGCGGGGTGTGCATGACCCACACGCCGCCGTGGCCGCGCAGGGCGGCGTTGGCCATATTGAGGCCGTCGGCGAATACCTTGTGACGGTCAAGAGTGCCGTCGCCCCGGGATGACTCGTGGATCGAGATGACATCGGCTCCGCGGTCATGATGCGGCGGCGCGGGCGGCACCTTGTTGTAGTGGGAGCGGTAATATTTGTCGCGGCTCACCATGGTAACACCGGCTGGGTAGGGGTATTGCCGAGAGTGGGTGACCCAGAGCCGCCCACGTTCGTCGAAGCTGAAGTGGAACGGCTGGGCGACCTGCGGTTCGTGCAGCAGCAATTCCGCGCGGAGACCGGGAGCCGCGGCGAGGCGGGCGGCGGATTCATCGGGGGACAGCCGCGCACCCGGAACCTGCGCGGCGCGACCGAGGACGCGGTTGGATTCACGGAAAGTTTCGAATGAGGATGTGGCCGGGCGCTCTGGCCGCGCGGGCCCCGGGGAGTAGTCGGCACCCGGGAAAAATTCCCACGGACCGGCGAGCACGCATTCCACGAAATAGTTCATGATGAACGGCGCTTCGCCGAGGAACCCGTGGGCGTCCGGCGGCGGCGGGGTGTAGACGCGGATCGCGATCTCGTTCCACTCGCCCTTGCGCAGCGTGCCCACCGGAACCTTGTGGCGGTGGAACACGGCGCGGCCGCTGCGGTAGTTCGGAGGAAACACGCCGCCGGTCCCCAGCTGCGTACCGTTCACCCAGACCTCGTGCGCTCCGGCGAGATCGCGGATATGAATGCCCACGGACTCCTCGAACAGGTTACGTTCGTGGCGGGTGAAAAACGAAGGATCTACCTTCACCCAGGTGCGGTACCATGCATTCCCGCCGGCAAGGGAGGTCGCATGGACTTCGGCAGCCTCGCGCTTCCCAGGGACAGGCACCATGCCCCAGTCGGCGGCGTGGACATGCAGCAGGGAAAGAAGAAAGAGGCAGGGTAGGATTTGAGGTTTCAACCGGGTTTCGGGACCTGAGCAGTGGGATGACGCGGTGACAAACCGCGGTTATCGAGCATACGGGACAGGCTACTGAGGTGCAGTTGATTTCAGGGACAGATTGTTCTGCTGCGATTCGGGTATCCGGTTGGTTCGTAGTACCAAGATATTCGTCCGAGTCTCTCGGTGTGAGGCAGAACCGGATCAAGATCGACCCCAGTGAAGCGGAGGCATGTTACCACTGCGTAACTCGCACGGTGAACGGGGAGTTTCTTTTCGACGAATCTGCCAAGGAGGCGTTGCGCCGCATGATCTGGCGAGTCGCGGACTTCTGCGGCGTGGAAATCATAACCTACGCGGTTTTATCGAATCACTTTCACGTCCTGGTCCGAGTTCCACTGCGAGAATCTGTTTCGGATGAGGAACTCCTCAGGCGCTACGGTGCGCTGCATCCTGAAGCTACTTCTTACCAGAGTGCGGCTATTCCTGTCGTGCGTGCTCACCTGGTCGAAAATGGCCCGTGGGCTGCGGCATGGCGGAGCCGACAGTTGGCGCTGATGGGAGATGTCTCGCAGTTCATGAAGCTGCTGAAGCAGCGGTTCAGCATTTGGTTCAACAAAAACCGCAATCGCTTTGGTACGCTTTGGGCGGAGCGATTTAGGAGCGTGCTCATCGAGTGCAGCGAGCATGTGCTCGCGACGGTGGCAGCCTACATTGATCTCAATGCCGTCCGTGCTGGCCTAGCCAACGACCCAAAGGACTACAGATTTTGCGGCTACGCTGAAGCCGTTGCGGGCGTTAAGGCTGCCAAGGATGGAATCTGTTCGATCTTCAGCGACGCGGATTGGAAGGCCGTCCACGACAAGTATCGAATTCGGCTCTTTGTGTCCGGCTCGGTCGATCGTGACGGTGTTCGGAGTATAACTCCGGAAGAGCTCAGAAAAGTCGTGGCCGATGGCGGCAGACTTCCGCTGGTTCAGGTTCTGCTCTGCCGCGTGCGTTACTTTACCTACGGAGCCGTCTTGGGCGGACAGGTTTTTGTCGAAGAACGTCTTTCCGCGATGCGGAGGATAAATCCCGGCTCTTACGAGCGGAGCGCCATACCTTTGCCGCCATTCACTGACTGGGGCGGGCTCACTACCATGATTGCCGTAAGGCCGTAAGTGGTTCGTAGGGCAGGAACCAGCCTTTCGCGATATGGTTCCGACCTAATGCGATGGGGGCGCTTAGAAATGGAGCTAGCCGCGGTTGACGAATGGTTCTCCAGTCTCCGGATAGCCTGATCGTACGTGGAGGTGATTCCCGTCGGTCGGATTCCAATTGAGTCGCCAAACTGCCGCAGCGTGCCCCGAGTGGGTTTGTGAAATGGGCTGGGAGCCACTTATCCAAAAAGCCTGTCCCTTGTTCAGAGGTAGTTCAGCAGAGGTGACTGGAGGCGTTGCTTCAGATTGCGAAACGACCTGCAAATTGAGAGAAGGAGCGCCAGCGATACGAGCCAGGCGAAATATACTCCTGTTAGTCCAGTGCCGACGTTTGGCGGTGCATTTCCGCCCGGGAACCCGAACAGCCACGCAGCCTGTCCCCACAGAGTGATCGAGACAACGAGGGACAAGCTATGGATCAGCGGAAGGTGGAGTAGATAGAAGAACATCGGCTCGCGGCCGAATGTGACCAAGGGAGCCGTCCACGCGGGCCGGCGGATGTCCCACCACGCAACCAGGAGCAGCGCCGGCCCCAGCGTCATCAGCAGGTAGCAGAGGGAGGGAGGATACTTCGCGCAGGACAGGAAATTATAACCTGTCCCCAGAGCGCTTTCGTCCGGTCTCCACGGGTTCGGATCACCGTAGGCTCCGAACGCACGGAGCGCCAAAAACGCCACAATCATACCTGTCCCTGCGAACACCAGGCGTCGGCGCCGCTCGGCCGGATGCAGTACCAGCCACGACCCGAGCGCGTATCCGATCGCCATCACGCCTACCCACGGCACGAGCGGATAGCCGGCCAGCAGTCGATGCCCGCCGCCCAGGTCCACCTCGCCGCCTTCATGTAGCACGACCCACAGCGGGCCGAACGCGCCAAGGTCCGCCGCCTTGACACCGTCCAAAGCGTTGTGCCCCGCGCACAAGGTCGCGCCGATCACCGTCACCCACCGCAGCGGCAGATGAATCAACCCCGCCACCCCGATCATCGACCAGCCGATCGCCCAGAGAACGAGCGCGAAGTGCACCTTCAGATCGATGCGCCAGGCCCAGCCGGCCCACTGCACGAAGGTCATCTCGAGCACGATCAACCAAGCTCCGCGCGTCAGCAGAAAGCGCGACAACTCCGTCTTTGTCCGTCCGCGCGCCATGGAGAGATACGCCCCCGCTCCCGCCAGCAGTACGAAAACCGGCGCGCAGAAATGGGTGATCCAACGCGTGAGGAAAAGCGCGGGCGTGGTGGTGGCAGGATCCAGCGGGTTCACGCCGTGCAGCGCCCCCGAGTGGAAAAAGTCCCGCGCGTGATCCAGCGCCATGAGCGCCATCACGGCCCCGCGCAGGGCATCAACCGAGTCCAGCCGTCCCTTCGCGTCGCTCTGCGGCGGGCCGGGTGGCGTCGATGCCTCTGACATGCGTCGGAGCGTATCGCGCGTTCAACCAAATGCCGCCCGCAGTGTCGCGAGACTCTTGGGCACCGCGGTGGCGGCGTCCTCCTTGCCCTCCATCTCGAGTCCGACCCATCCCGTGTAGCCGGCGCGCGCCAGGATTCCGGCGATGCGCGGATAATCGAGGTCGAGCGTGTACCACTCGCCGCCGCCATGGTAGGTTTTGGCCTGCACGTAGACGGTCCGCGGGGCCATCGCCTCCAGTTGCGGATAGGGGTCCTCGAGGAAGTTCCCGGTGTCCATCAACGCTCCGAGCCACGGCGACTTGATCGCATCGAGGATGCGCAGGAGCCCCGCGGACGTGCGGGCCAGACCCCAGTGGTTTTCCAACGCGAGCACCACGCCGCATTCCTCGGCCTTGGCGAGGCATTGGGTGATGCCGTCGATGCACCATTTGAAACCCTCCTCCTCCGTGTGCCCGGGTAGCACCGGCTCAATGCCGCGGTTGGCCATCAACGCGTCGAAGCTGCGCGTCGTGCCCCAGCGACCGGTGTTGATGCGGATCGACGGACAGCCGAGCTCGTACGCGAGCTCGATGCATTTGCGCGTGTGCTCGACCTCCGTCGCCAGTTCCGCGCGGTCGGGTTTCACGAAGCTCTGGTGCGTCGATACGCAGCAGATCGAGAGCCCGCGGCTGAACGCGTGCCGCTTCAACCGGCGCAGGTAGGCGCGGCCCGCGGCGTCGAGCGGCGCCCGCTCCCCGATGTCCATCTGGCGATGCAGGATGTCGACACCCTCGGCGCCGAGTTCGGCCGCGCGGTCCATCACGGTCTCGATCGGCACCTTCGTGGTCTTGAAGTGCCAGTACGAATAGGTGGCGACGGCGAGCTTGGTGCGGCCGCGACGCGCGGGCGCCATCGGGGCGGCGGAGACTCGGGCGCTACTGAGCAGGCTGGCGGCGGCCGCCGCGGCGGAGGCGGTCAGGAACGAACGACGATCAGGTTTCATGGGCGGGGGTAGGGAAACGCGGTGGCGCCTGTCGCCACGGGTGAGAGCGAACCCGAGCAGCCGCGGCGGCACAAGGCCGGTCTTAACGCGTCGCGTCGGCGCCGCCGGCTTTCGGGTTGTCATCCGCTGTGCTGCCGCGGAGACACACCCCCATGCGCGTGCTCTGTGTTCATGCCCACTTCGACGACTTCGAGTTCGTGGCGGCCGGCACCTTTGAACTTCTCCGCCGGCGCAATCTGCCGGATTTCCGCGCGCGGGTGATCGTGTGCACCGACAGCCGCTCCGGTCACCAATTCCGTACCCGCGAAGAGACCGCCGCCATGCGTTTCGCCGAACAGGAGGCGAGTGCGCGCCTTGGCGGCTACGAGTTCGAGCTGTTGCGCAAACCCGACGGCCGGCCGTTCACGGAGGCCGCGCACTTCGTGACACGCGATCTTCTCGCCGCCCTCTGGAAGGCCATCCGCGACTTCGAGCCCGACTATCTCTTCTGTCCGCCGCTGCCGGCGGATCCGCGGGCCGGCGTGCACCCTGATCACATCACGGTGGCCGACGCGGTGCGGCGCATCGCCTACCTCATCAACGTCCCTCACGAGTTCCTCGAGGAGTATCCCGTGGCCGACGAGACGAGCTCCCGTTGGATTCGCACGCCCGTGATCCTCAACACCTACGACGGCTACATGGCGGGCGACAACGCGGGTGAACTCGTCGTCGACGTCGAGCCCGCCTTCGACCTCATCGCCGCGCAGTCGTGGTGCCACCAGAGCCAGATCAACGAGTGGCTGCCGTGGGTCGCACGCCATCACCTTGAGCCCACTGCCGACCTCGCGGCGTGGAAGGGGAAGCTGCGCGCCCGCTTTGACCGTCAGGCCCGCGAGCTCGGGTTGCCGGTCGGACGTGCGCACGAGGTCTTCTCGCCCACCGCGTGGGGTGTCGTGCCCACGGTGGAGCAATTAGAACGCGATCTGCCGCTCATCCTCGACCCGCGCCGCCGCGAACGCCTCGCCGCGCTGCTGGCGCGGTGGAGTTAGTACCTGCTCAGAGTTGGTCCGCCGCGATGCGGTGTACCGCGGCGCTGCGGTGCCGCTTCCGATCCTCGCCGCCGAGGCAATAAACCCAGTCGCCCACTTTCACGAGGGTTACCATTCCCGCGTACGGCAACGGGGTGGCCGGGCGATACCCTGGATTTTCCGGATCAAAGATAACAGCGCTGCTGACGAAACCGGTATCGTCGTTCTCGTATCCTCCCGCGAGGTAGATTCGGCGTGGATCTAGCGTGATGGCGGTGATTCCCCGGTTGGCGTGGCGGAGCGGCGGCAGGGCGGACCATCGCTGAGTTCGCGTGTCGTAAGCATGAGCCGCCGCATGGTTGATCACCGTTCGCGCGGTTGCGTCCCAGCGGGCGCCGCCGAACACCAAGATGCGGCCGTCGACTGCCACCGCGGTGCCAGTCGTGAGCCCCGCCTCGGGGTACGGTGGCAGTTCGGTCACGCGGCCGGTCTTCAGGTCGATCGAGCGGAAGCGGCGTGAGACGCGATCCAGCGCGGCTTGGTCGTCGGTACCGCCCACCACATGCAATTCCAGCCCGACCGTCGCCGCGGCCGCGTAAACAAAACCCTCCGTGAGTCGTGAGACCAGGCGCGGGGCGAGGTCGCCACCCAACGTCCAAAGCGCGCGGTGCGTCGTTTCACCGCCGCTCCCACCGGCCCACCACAGGGTATCGCCGACCTGCGCGCTGGCCGGATAGGCGAGCGCGGCGGGCAGCCGGCCGGCTTCGCTCCAACGGTCGGTCGCGGGATCGTAGCTCCAAACTTGGTTGAGCCAGCGCTTGGTATCGCCATCCCACGTGGTGCCTCCGGCGATCACGATCCGGCCGCCCACTGCAGCCGCGACGAAGCCGCCGTTGGGGACCGGCAGTGGCGCGCGCTTTTCCCAACCGGCCGCCGGTGCCATTGCCGCACACGCCGCGGCAATCAGCGCACCCACGATCATTTCAGCTATCCGCGGTTTCACGCTTCGCTTTTTGGATCCGCTGCTTCCTGCGTCGGCCGCCGCGACCATGTAAGGCCATCCAGCTGGTGGTCCGGCGGCTTGGACTCGAGGAGGCTGGTGAGATAACCGACGGAGAAGGTCGCGAGGGTGCCGGCGGCGGCCCACCAGAGGAACGAGACCTTGGTCCCGAACGCGATCCAGAGGGTGGTACAGAAACCGGCGACCCAGCCGATCAGCGCCCCGCGTGCGGTGGTGCGGGCGGTGATCATTCCGAGTAGGAAGAGTCCGATGAGCGGACCACCGACGAGGCTAATGATCTTGTTCGTGGCTTCCAGCAGGGTCCCGAGGCGTTCGACGAGAAAAGCCAGCGCGATGACGATCACACCGTAGGAAAACGTGAGGATGCGGGCGAGGCGCAGCTGCGCCTGATCGGAGCGGTCCGCCCCCGGCCAAAGCCGGCGATGAAAGTCGATCAGACTCGATGAGGTCAGCGAATTGATGCCTGCGGAGATCGTCGACATGCTCGCCGCGTAGATCGCGGCGATGAAGAGCCCCGGCAGACCGGAGGGCAGCTCGTTGATCACGAAGTAGGGCAGGATCTGATCGGCCTTCGCGATTTTGCCGGCGGCGAGCGGGTCGCCGTGGACCGAGTAGAACGCGTGCAGCACAGCACCGGTGCCGTAGAAGACCGCGGTCACAGGCAGCACGAGCCAGAGCTTCAGCCAAAGGCCGCGCTGTGCCGTCCGCAGGCTCGTCGCGGTGAGGTAACGCTGCACCGAAACCTGGTCGGTCGCCATCTGCACGAGGTGCATGAAGGCCGAACCTATCACGAGACCCCAGAGCGTGATCCGCACGGTGGGATCGAGGCTCAGGCTCAAATCGAGTCTTCCGTTCTGACCGTTGAGCTCGATCACCTGCGCCAACCCACCTGGCACGCGGCCGATCGCAACCGCCATGATCAGGAGCATGCCGCCGAAGAGGACGATCAACTGCATCACGTCCGTCCAAATGACCGCCCGCATACCGCCGAAGGTCGTGTAGACCGTGGTGATCAATCCGGTGCAGAGGATGGTGAACCACAACGGCATCCCGGTCACCTGCTCGAGCGCCAGTGCCGGGGCGTAGGTCGCCGCCGCCAGCCAAAGCAGCACGCGCAGGATGAACGAGGCCGCGGCCAGCGTGCGCAGCGGGCCGGAAAAACGCTCCTCAAGGTACTGGTAGGCGGTGAAGAAGCGCGGGTTGTAGTAGAGCCGCAGGAACACGATCGTCGTCAGCGGCGTCGCGACGAAGAACCCGAGGTTCACCAGGTAGAACAATGGGCCGTTCAGGTATGACTCGCCCGGGCCCGAGATGAACGTGATCCCGGAAAACAACGCCGCCAGGATCGTCATCGAAACCACCACGCTGCCCATCGAGCGGCCCGCCAGGAAGTACTCGTCGAGGTCGCGCTGCCCCTTCACGAACCAGAGTCCGATCGCCGCCGTGAGCAGCAGGTACGCGCCGAACACGCCGTAATCGAGCAGGGTGAAGGTCGGGGTGAGGGAAGTCATGCGGGTTGATGACGGGGTGACCCGGGGCAGGGTCGTGGGGTTGGGCAAGGGGAGTTGTCCCGCCGCCCGTGTCAAAGCCAAGCGGCGAGGGTCAGTAGCCC
>JBEGJD010000583.1:0-9033 GCA_041184765.1 Verrucomicrobiota bacterium
GTGGCTTTAAATGCTTCCTCCGGAGTGCGGAATAGGCGGCGGGAAACGCCCTCGGGCGCGGCCTGCAGACCGGGGAACGCGTAAACCGGCGCGCCGGCCTGCTCCGTGACGAGCACCCGATCCGGCAGGCCGTCGAACGCCCACGTGGTGTGGGCGGGCGTTTCCCAGCGGGCCCGCGCCGCACGCCACGCCGCCGGCTCCTCGCGCGCCAAGGTAGCGCTGGCCGCCAGCGAGCGGGACAGCAACGCCGAGCGAATCTCTCCCAGATCACGACTCGCGGCGAGCTCCCGGCCCGCGCCGTCCACCACCCGCACCCTCACGCGCAGGTGGTCGGGCGGCGGCTTGCCCGCCCAAACGGCGGCGTCCAGCGCGATGCCGTGCGTCTCGGAAATGACGGCCGCCAACGCCTCGACCAAAGCCTCCCGACGATCCGTCAGCCGGTCCCGCGCCGCGACTTTTTCCGCCAGCGCCCGGGCGGTCTCCGCGAGGGGCACAAACGCACGGCGCAGTTCCTTGGGCAGGACGCGCAGGTGATGCTCCACCTTGGCCTCAAGATGCCCCGGCACCGCCCAATCCAGCGCCGCCGGAGTCAAAGCCTCCGCCTCCCCCACCCCGACTTCCAACGTCACCCCATCATCGGCCTGCCCCGGCCGGTAGGCGTAATTCAACGGCAGCACGCGGGTGCTCAAGGGCAACGCGGCCGGAAACGCGGTGGCATCGTGCTCGACGGTCGCAGGGTCGCGCAGGTCGGCCGGCTCCATCATGAGAAAGCGGGGCTCCGCTCCGCGACGCTCGCGCACCAACGCGACCAGTTCGCCGACCGCGCTCACACCCTCCGCCGGCGCACCATCCGCGCCCGGCAAAAGCCGCGCCGCGTAGAAACGGTAGGCGGCTTCGTCGAGATTCAGATACGAGCTGTCCCGCGCCCGCGTGAGCAGATCCTCGATTTTCTCCCGCACCGTCCGATTGTGGGACAGGAAATCCAACGGGAACGTGACGGTGTCGTTCACCAGACCCTCGCGGATGAAAATCTCCGTCGCGTGACGCGGGTCGATCCGCCCGTAGGCCACGGCCCGGCTCTCGAGCTCGAGGCCGTAGAGCCGCGAGCGGCGGCGCACCATCACCCGGCCGGCCTCGGCGTTCCAGAAGGGTTCGCTGTGCGCCACGCGCACCACATGGGCCCCGAGCTCCAGCGCCCAAAGCGGGTCGATCCGCGCGCACGTGCGGGCGTAGAGGCGAGTGGTCTCCACGATCTCCGACGCCATGATCCAGCGCGGTCCGCGCGGCGCGGGGCGGCCGCCATTTTTCGCGGCCCCTTCCCGCGGACGATGCTTCGCGCGCGGGTCCTCGCGACGAAAGAGCACGGAGCCCGGGAACAAGCCGACCCGCCGGTCCTGCGTGGCCGTGTAAGCGCCGCTCTCCTCGTCGAGCTGCGCGATGTTGCCGAGCAGGCCGGCGAGGATGCTGCGGTGAATGGCGCGGTACGCGGGCGTCCCGAATCCCGTCGAGCGCGGATCGGTTTCCTGCATTCCGGAAAATGCGGAGGAAACGCGGAAGCCGTCGCGCCCCTCGAGCGCATCCATGAGTTGCGCGTGGATGTCGCGCCACTCGCGCATGCGCGGATAGCTGAGAAAATGATCACGGCAGAAGCGTCGGAGCCGCGCCTGCGTCATCCGCTCCACCTCGTCGTGGAAGGCGTCCCAGATGGCCAGCAGGGTCAGAAAGTCGGAGTCGGGATGGGCGAAACGCCGGTGCGCCGCGTCGGCCTGCGCCTGCCGGTCGAGCGGGCGTTCGCGGGGATCCTGGATGGAGAGGCCGGCGGCGATGACGACCACCTCGCGCAACGCCTTTTCCTCCCGCGCCTGCAGGATCATGCGCGCCACCGTGGGATCGACCGGCAGCCGCGCCAACTCGCGCCCCACCGGTGTCAGTTCGATCGTGCCGGCCGCGGCGCCGGGCAAAGTGGCGCCCAATTCCTCCAGCAGCGCATGCCCCGCGCGCACGGCCTTGGCCGAGGGCATGTTGATGAACGGGAAGCGCTCGATGTCGCCGAGGCCGAAGGCCTTGAGGCGCAGGATGACGTCGGCGAGGTTCGCCCGCTGGATCTCCGGCTGCGCGAAACGCGGTCGCTCGAGGTAGTCCTTTTCCGAATACAGCCGGATGCAGACTCCCTCGGCCACGCGCCCGGCGCGGCCCTTGCGCTGGTCGGCGCTGGATTGGGCGACCGGCTCGATCGGCAGGCGGCGGGTGCGGGCCTGCGGCGCATAGCGGCTCACCCGCGCGAGACCGGTGTCCACGACGTAGCGGATGCCCGGAATGGTGAGCGAGGTCTCGGCGATGTTGGTGGCGAGCACGACCTTGCGGCGGGGCGTCGGCGCGAAGACCCGCTGCTGCTCAGCGTTGGACAAGCGGCCGTAGAGGGGGACCAGTTCGCAATCGCGCAGCCGGCGGCCCGTCAGCAGGTCCCCGGCCTCGCGGATGTCGCGCTCGCTGGGCAGAAAAACCAAAATGTCGCCGGTGGTGCTCTCCCGCACGATCCGCTCCACCGACTCGACGGCTCCGTCGATGTAGTGGAGCGCCTCGGCGCGGGCGGAGGCGACCGCGGCGGCGTCGTGCCGCTCCTCGTTTTCATCGTCCTCGGCGTAGTCGCGACCCAGCGAATCGAGCGGAGCATGGATCACCTCCACGGGAAACATGCGCCCCTCGACCTGGATGACGGGGGCGCCGTCGAAAGCCGCGCTGAAGGCGGCGGTGTCGATCGTGGCGGAAGTGATGACGATCTTCAGATCCGACCGCCGGTGGCGGAGCCCGCGCAGATGCCCGAGGAGGAAGTCGATGTTGAGCGAACGCTCGTGGGCCTCGTCGATGATCACCGTGTCGTAATCGCGGAGGAGCGGATCCCCCTGCACCTCCGCGAGCAGCATGCCGTCGGTGAGGAACTTGACCACGGTGGCGGACGACGTGCGGTCGTCGAAACGCACCTTGCACCCGACCTCCCGCCCCCAAGCGACACCCATCTCCTACGCGACCCGGCGGGAGACGGACAAGGCGGCGACCCGTCGCGGCTGGGTGCAAGCGATGCGTCCCCGGGCGCCGCGCCCGGCGGCGAGGCAGAGCTTCGGGATCTGGGTCGTCTTTCCCGATCCCGTCTCGCCCGCAAGGATCACGACCTGATTGGCGGCGATGGCGGCGGTGATCTCCTCGGCCCGGGCGCTGATGGGCAGCTCGGGCGGGAACTCGAGACGGAAAGGAAAGGACGGCTGGGCGTCGGAAGGCACGAAGAGGCTTGAGCTTCCGGAGCGGGACCCGGATGACAAATCTTCCATGCAGCAACCGCCGCTCCTGCCCGAAGAGACGCTTGAACGCGTCGAGCGACTGGCGCGCTTCGACGGCCTGAGCCTGTTGCTGCTGGGCGCGCTGTTCGCCGTGCCGGCCGCCGCCGTGCGCGACGTGCCGTTCGCGATCATCGGCCTCCTGGCGGCGGGCGCGGGCGCGATCGAGCTCCACGGACTCGGGCTGTTGCGCGAAGGCGACGCGCGCGGCATGAACTGGTTGATCGGCAGCCAACCGCTGCTGCTGGTGGTGATCTGGTGCTACTGCGTGCTGCGCCTGCTGTTCTTCGAGCCGCCTCCCGTCCCCGAGGGCATGGCGGATCTGGCAAAGGCCGGCGCCGCGCAATGGGGCATGCCGGTGGAGGACTATTTCCGACGCGTGAACCAATTCATCGTCGGGGCCGTGGCCGTGATCGCGCTTTTTTACCAAGGCGGAATGATGCTCTACTACCTGAGACGGCGGGAAGCGGTGGCGGCCGCCTTGGGCGAGGCGGAAGAGGAAAAGTCCGAGGAGAGGGAAGCAGGGCCGGAATGAGAAGCGCCGGGCCACGCGGCTTGCGCCGCGCCGGGGCCCGCTTACGCTCGGCCGAATGTCGAAGGAGCGTTACATCGCCGCGAAGCAGCAATGGGCCGAGAAGCAGAAAGCACGCGGCGTCACCGCGCGTGCGGTGCCCGGTCGTGATCGCCTCCCTCCCGGCCAAAAGCTGACGACGGGGTTCCCTGTGCTCGATCTCGGGGTGCAGCCGGCGATCGCGGAGAAAGACTGGCGGCTGAAGATCGACGGCCTCGTGGGAAATCCCGCGAGCCTCTCGTGGTCCGAGTTCAACGCGTTGCCCCAGGTGGAGGATGTGAGCGATTTCCACTGTGTGACCACGTGGAGCAAGTTCGACTGCCGTTGGGGAGGCGTGGCCTTCACCACGCTCTACGAGTTGGTGAAACCGTCGGCGGACGCAGCCTTTGTTTATTTCACCAGCTACGACGGCTACTCCACCAACGTCGCGCTGGAGCAGTGCCTGGATGACGACGTGCTGGTGGCGACGAGCTTCGACGGCGGACCGATCCCGCTGGAGCACGGCGGCCGGGCGCGCGTGATCATCCCCAAGCTGTACGCCTGGAAGGGAGCAAAGTTTGTCAGCGGCATAACCTTCCTCGCCGAGGACAAGCTGGGGTTCTGGGAGGTCCGCGGCTACTCCAACACCGCGGATCCCTGGACTGAGGACCGCTACGCGTGATGGCGGGAGGAAATCGGGGTTGCCGGTGGGCCGGCGTTGAATTGTCCTTGCGGTAATGGCTTTGATTTCCGCCGCCAAACCAGCCGCCGGGAAACCCGCCGCCCGCGGATCAGCGGGAACCTCCGGCGCGATGACCGCGCAGGCTTTGGCGAAACAGAAGGCCATCGAGAAGAAGGCGAAAACCTACAAGCTGCCCCTCGGCGAACTGGCCATCTTCACCCAACAGCTGGCGTCGCTGCTCACCGCCGGGCTCCCGCTGGTGCAATGCCTGGAGGCGCTGCAGGATCAAACCGAGGACCCCTACTTCCGCGTGGTGATCCGCGACGTGCGCGTGGACATCTCGCAAGGCAACGCATTCTCCTCCGCGGTCCGGAAATTCCCGAATTCCTTCAACAACCTCTTCTGCTCCATGGTGGAAGCAGGCGAGGCGAGCGGCGGCCTGGCGGAGATCCTCGGCAAGGTGGCGGGGTACTTCGAGTCGACGGTGAAACTCACCAAGAAGGTGAAGTCGGCGATGACCTACCCCATCGCCGTGATCGGTCTCGCCGTGGCGCTCGTGAACGTGCTGCTGATCTTCGTGATCCCCGTTTTCGCCGGGATGTTCTCCGACTTCGGGGCGAAACTGCCGGCCCCCACCCAGTTCCTGATCGATGTTTCGGACTTCATGAAGGCGTACTGGTGGGCGGTCGGCCTTGGTTGCTACGCCGCCTACTGGGCGCTGGGTAAGTTCGTGGCCACTCCCAATGGTCGCCGCGCCAAGGACCGTTTTCTCGTGCGAGCCCCGATTTTCGGGAAGCTCGTGCACAAGATCGCCCTCTCCCGTTTCTGCCGCACCTACGCCACCCTCATCCGCTCCGGCGTTCCCATCCTGCGGACGCTGGAAATCGTGTCCGCCTCCAGCGGCAAGGTGCAGATCGAGGACGCGTGCACGGAAATCGCCAAGCATGTCAGCCAGGGCGGACAGGTGTCGGAAGTCATGGCGGCGAACGAGTTTTTCCCGCCGATGATGAAACACATGGTGAAGGCGGGGGAAGCGACGGGGAACGTTGACGGCATGATGAACAAGATCGCCGACTTCTATGACACCGAGTGCGAGGCCACCGTCGCAGCGCTGACCTCGCTGATCGAGCCGATGCTGATCGTTTTCCTTGGTGTGGTCGTGGGCGGCATCGTGATGGCGATGTTCCTGCCCATTTTCCAAATGGGCGCGGTGGCCGGCGGGGTTTGAGGCCGAACCGGAAGGGCAGGACGTCATCACCCTCACGGGTCGTTTGACATCCCAGTCTTAGGACCGAAGCCTCCCGACTCTTTTCGCCGCCATGCCCGCCGTATTGATCGTCGACGACCTCATCTCGATCCACGAGATGCTGGAGGCGGTCATCCAGCCCACCGGCTTCGCGACTTCATTCGCGACTGACGGCGAGAAGGCGCTGGCGCTCTACAAGGCGGAGAAGTTCGAGATCGTGCTGGCCGACATCGACATGAAGCCGATGGACGGCATCACGTTGCTCAAGCGCCTGAAGCTCTACGACCCGGGCGTGGTGGTGGTCATCATGACCGCCTACGCGTCGACCGAAAGCGCGGTCCAAGCGCTGAAATTCGGCGCGTTCGATTACCTGCAGAAACCGTTCCGCGTGGACGAGTTGATCTCGACCCTTCGGCGAGGAATCGAGTTCCGCGCCCTGCAGGCGGAACGATCCGCCCAGGCCGGGGCGCCAACCCAACGCGGCGCCGACGTCGAGGCCCGTCTGATCGGAGCGAGCGAGAAAATGGCGCGGTTCAAGGCGCAAGTCCGGAAGTTGGTCGCGACCCGGACCCCGGTGCTGCTGCTGGGTGAGAACGGGACCGGAAAATCGACCGTCGCCGAGATCCTGCACGCCGCGAGCGGCGCACCCGAGTCCTCGATGGTTCGCATCGATTGCGCTCTGGCCAGCGCCGAGAAGCTCCAAGAAGGGCTGCTCGGCTCCGGCGGAACCGGAGGGACGTGGGTGCAACAGGCCAAGGGCGGAACGCTTTTTCTCCAACACCTCCCCAGTCTGCCGCTCGCGGTGCAGGAACAGCTCGTGAGCGTGCTGCGCAACAACGCCAGCAACTTCCGGCTCGTTTGCTCCAGCGGAGAGGACCTGGAACGGCTCGTGGAGGAGGGCCGGTTCAACGAGGAACTGCTTTACCGGATCGCCTCGCTGCCTCTCACCGCTCCCCCGCTCCGCGATCGTAGCGAGGACATCCCAGCGCTGGTCCGGCACTGCGCCGCCCAATCGCTCAACCCGCACCTCGACACGAAGCTGATCGAGTTCACGGAGGATGCCCTCGCTGTCATGTCGGCGTATCATTGGCCCGGCAACGTCACGGAGCTCTTCCAAGTGGTTTCGCGCCTAGCCGCGACGACCCCCACCCGTGTCATCACATCTCAGCAGCTGCCGTTACGGCTCCGCGAGGTGAAGTCGTGGCCGAGCCTGGAGGATTACCTCCGCGGGCAGGAACGCCACTACACGGACCAGGTCATGCAGGCGTGCCGTGGGGACAAGGTGGCGGCGGCCAAGGTGCTGGGAGTTCCGCCCGAGCGGCTGGGCTGACCTCCCCGAGGTCGGCGTCCCTTCCGCTCATACCCGGGCCAGCGGGACGCGGCGCCCCCTCCGCAGGGGCCCCGGAAGGCCTTTGCCGCTTTCCCGCTTGCCGGCAGTTCCGGCGCTCACAACCCTCGCCAAAATCTACGTCATGCCCAAGCGCACCGACCTGAAATCGATCCTTATCATCGGCGCCGGCCCCATTGTCATCGGCCAGGCATGCGAGTTTGACTACTCCGGCACCCAGGCCTGCAAGGCGCTCAAGGAGGAAGGCTACCGCGTCATCCTCGTGAACTCGAATCCGGCCACGATCATGACGGATCCGGAGTTCGCCGACGTCACTTACATCGAGCCGCTGACGGTCGAGTTCCTCGAGAAAATCATCGCCACGGAACGCCCATCCGCGCTGCTGCCCACCCTTGGCGGCCAGACGGCCCTGAACCTGTCGATGGAACTCAATCACAAGGGCATCCTTGCGAAGTACGGGGTCGAGATGATCGGGGCGAAGCCGGATGCGATCGCGAAGGGTGAGGATCGGGAGCTGTTCAAGAAGGCCATGTTGCGCATCGGCCTCGACGTGGCCCGATCCAAGACGGTGAAGTCGCTCGAGGAGGCACGGGCCGCCGCGGATGAGCTGGGCATGTTCCCGTTGATCATCCGCCCGTCGTTCACGCTCGGCGGCTCGGGAGGAGGCATCGCCTACAACCGCGAGGAATTCGAACGGATCGTCGCCAACGGCCTCGACCTGTCCCCTGTTCACGAGGTTCTCGTCGAGGAATGCCTGCTCGGCTGGAAGGAGTACGAGATGGAGGTGATGCGCGACCACAAGGACCAATGCGTCGTCATCTGCTCGATCGAGAATTTCGACCCGATGGGCGTCCACACCGGCGACTCCATCACCGTGGCGCCGGCCATGACGCTGACGGACAAGGAGTATCAGGTCATGCGCGACGCCTCGTTCGCCGTGATCCGCGAAATCGGCGTCGAGACCGGCGGCTCGAACATCCAGTTCTCCGTCGATCCCGAGACCGGCCGCATGGTCGTGATCGAGATGAACCCGCGCGTGAGCCGCAGCTCGGCCCTGGCGTCGAAGGCGACCGGCTTTCCGATCGCGAAGATCGCCGCCAAGCTGGCGGTCGGCTACACGCTCGACGAGCTGCGGAACGACATCACCCGCCTCACGCCCGCCAGCTTCGAGCCGACGATCGATTACGTCGTCACCAAGATCCCGCGCTTCACCTTCGAGAAATTCCCCGACGCCGACGCCACGCTCACCTCGGCGATGAAGTCGGTCGGAGAGGCCATGGCCATCGGCCGCACCTTCAAGGAGTCGATCCAGAAGTGCCTCCGCTCACTGGAGACAGGCGCCCGCGGTTTCAGCGGCGGCAGGCACGGGGGCGACGAGCCGGTCGAGGAAAAGGTCATCAACGCCAAACTGGGCACGCCCAACGCGGAGCGTATCTTTTACATCCGTCACGCCTTCCGGGCGGGCTACACCGTCGAGCGCATCTTCGAGCTCACGAAGATCGACCCGTGGTTCCTGCACCAACTGCGGGAGATCTGGGAAATGGAGACGGCGCTCGCGGGCCGCTCGCTTGCCACCCTGACCGACGACTCGTTCCGCCGGGCGAAGCAGTTCGGCTTCTCCGACGCCCAGCTCGCGCACCTGCTGAAATCCGACTTGGCCTCCGTTCGCGCCGACCGCAAACGCCGGGGCATCAACACCACCTACCGGCTGGTGGACACGTGCGCGGCCGAATTCGAGGCCTTCACGCCCTACTACTACTCCAGCTACGGCGACGAGAACGAGATCCTCCCTCCCTCCGGGAAGCGGAAAATCATGATCCTGGGCGGCGGCCCGAACCGCATCGGACAGGGCATCGAGTTCGACTACTGCTGCGT
>JBEGJD010000584.1:0-2883 GCA_041184765.1 Verrucomicrobiota bacterium
CGGACGACCCAGTTGGCCGGCCGCCATCAACGCGCGCAGATGCGCGGTCGAGGAGGCGAAACGCATCTGGAAAACACAGTCGGTGAACCGGCCGGTGCGGTTCTCCGCGGCGGCGAGCACCTCCAGGTCCGCCAGCGATCCGCAGAGAGGTTTCTCGCACCAGACCCAAGCGCCGGCCTCCATCGCGGCGATACTCATCCCGAGATGCAGTGCCGGCGGCGACGCGATGATCACGAGGTCGGGCCGGGTGGCTGCGAGCATCTCGGTGTAGTCAGTGAATGTCCGCGCGATACCCCACTTGGTGGTGAAGGCCGCGGCGCGGGCAGCGTCGACGTCCATCGCGGCCACCAACTCGACCCGCCCCTGGGTCGCCTGCACGGCGCGGGCGTGGGTATCCCCGATGCCGCCGGTGCCGGCGAGGACGGCGCGGTAGGTCTGCTTCATGCTTTGGTAAACGAGTCTGGTCGCTCGAAGGCTTGAAACGGAAGACTCACTCTTCGGTCGACCAACCCTCGGGCCAGTGCGTGCCCGGGGCGGGACGCCAGTAGATGTTGCGGTCGATCCGAGGCGGGTGGTGGCGGTATTTTTCCGTGAGCTGGAGCTTCGTGCGCAGGTGCCCGGCGAGATTCTCGCCGTAGACGAACGTAGTTTCGGAGATGGTGGAGATGGCGATCGTCTCGGTCTTGGAGTTCTCCACGAGGTCGAGCAGGTCGCGGGTATTGGCCAGCTCGAGGTCGATCGCGTCCTGTAGCTTTCGCTCGCAGGCGGTCCGCGTGGCGGCGTCGGACTTGGGGTCGAGCCAGCCGTAGACCGTCTCGCACCACACGCAGAAGTTCCGCATGGTCGTGGCCCAGGCGAGGAACGCGCGGGCGCGGTCGCGCAGGTCGCGGAACACCGGCTCGCCGGCGGCGGGGACCTCGAGGCGGGCGATGAGCGCGCGCATACGCGGCAGCACCTCGCGGTCCATGTCGGCGGCCATTTTCGCGCCGGACTCGCGGGTGATGAGGTCGAAGAGCACGTCCTTGCCGAGATCGTTCAGGCCGGGGTTGTTGAACTGGAAGCAGCCGTGGCGCGCGTAGTACTCGCGCTCGGCGGCCGGGACGGCCTCGAGGTCCGGCACGAACGGTCGGTCCCACGAACGCTGCCAACAGAAGCCGAAGACGCTGAAGAGGGGGATGAACGGCTGCCACATCACCGCTTCCTCGAAGTCGTACCAGGCCGTGACGAGGTCGTTCGCGCGGGCGGGACCGACGAGCCGCCTGGCGAAGGTGCCCAGCGCTTCCTCGACCGGTTGGTCGGGCAGGAATTGCGCCGCCTGCAACGCGACGGGGTTGGGCCAGTACGGCGTCGCTGTGGTGTTCGCGAGGCCGCCGAGCGCGCTGAGGCGGTTGATCCCGGTGGCGCGCGCCGCGAGCAGCTTGGCATGAACGGCGCGCGGGAAGGGCACGCCCAGCAGCGGTTCCTGGTTCCACACTCCGCACGGCGAGTAATGGAGGACCGGCTCGATGCCCTGAGCCCGCGACTGCGCGAGCACGCCGGCCTCGGCGGGGTCCATCGTGGTGTGGAAGATGCTGCCGGCGACACCCATGTTCTCCGGGTACTTCGGATGCGGATACGGCAGCGAGTAGCCACGCACGAGCAGGGACGGCGCCTCGTAGGCGACGTGCGGCCCCATGCCGGCCTTGATGTGGTCGTGCTCCACCTTGAACGGCTCGATGCGCAGGATGACGTCGAAGTCGGGGTTCAGCGGCGCCGCGGCGTCGCGCAGGTTGTGCAGGAAGCGCGCGATGCTTTTGCCCGCGGCCTCGGCGACCTTATCGTGGCTGCGCCACTCGCGGATCATGTAGGGCCCGCCATTGCGGCCGACGTAGAGCGACGCGGTATGCTCGAAGCCCGAGCCGCTGTCGTTGGTCCAGATCGAGAGGTACGAGAGGTCGGGTACGCGCCGCAGCAGTCCCTGCAGGGCCTCGCGGAAGTGGCGACGGGTGATCGGGTGGTCCTGCGCCAGCGTGTAGCGCGGGAGCCGTGAGCGGAACGGGTGGTCGACGCGCGCGCCGCGGAGCGTGGGGTACTTCTGGAAAAAGCGCTCGGGGAAGGTGCGCGGCTCGAACATGCACACGCCGGGCCGCAGGCCGTACTTGCGCCCGAGTTCCGCCAGTTTGGCGAGCTGGTTGAGATTGGCATCGAGGTACATCGCCGGCCAGAGGCCCTTCGTGAGCTCCGTCGCCACGAAGTGGTTGAAGCCCGGCATGTAGGAGTAGAACTGCGGGTAATACTCGAACGCCACGAGGTCCTCGTGCGGCATCTGCCCCTGCAGGCTGTTCACCTCGCAGTGGGTGAAGCCCGCCTCGGCCAGCGCCGCCACGTACTGCTCGGGATCGAAACCGCGGGCGGAACGCCAGTACTGCGCGTAGCAGGCGTCCCAATGCGGCCGGTGCCAGCCGAAGGTCGCCGGTAGCAGCACGCCCGCCGCGAGTTTCTCGCGCGCCAGCGGGCCCGCGCCGTTGGCCAGCAGCCTCACCGCCGCGAACAGGAAAGATCCGTGCGTCGCGATGATCTCGCCCGAACCGTCGTCGGCCACCCGCAGCCACATCCACGCCGTGGCCTCCTTCGCTTTCGCGGGCAACTTCGCCGCCGGCACCCAGCCGCGCGACGCCAGCGCGACCGCGACGCCACCCGGTGCCGGAGCGGCCGATGCGGCGGCGGTGGCGCCCGTGAGCTTTGCCAGTTCGGCCGCGGCGGTGGCTTCACCCGGCGAACCGGCGGCGGGATGGAAAACCCGGCGAATGACGGGCAGGGAAGCAGCAGGGGTTGGCATCATGAAACGGTTCAAATCACTCGGCCGTGCTGGCGGCCGAGTCAAAGGCAACGTGAGTCGGGAGG
>JBEGJD010000585.1:0-2525 GCA_041184765.1 Verrucomicrobiota bacterium
AGGAGAAGCTGCCCGTGGAGCTGACCGTGAAGTCCTTGCTGAACAGCACGGTTTTCGACGCCGTGGCGTAACCAAGGTAAACCGCGGACCGGTCGGCGCGGACCAAAAGTCCGAAGGAGCCGCCACCGCCGGCAAAGGAGCCGAAGTAGGTACCGGCAACGGCGGGCGCCCCCACGGTGAGAGCGGCGGCGTCGGACGTGACACTGCCGCCAGCGTTGGTGATCACCACCGAATAGCTGCCGGATTGGGAGGCAGTGACACCCGTCAGCGCGAGCGTCGCGGAAGTGGCGCCGGCGATCGCCGCGCCGTCTTTACGCCACTGGTAGGTGAACGGACCGGGACCGGAGACAGAGACCGAGAAAGTGACGGCACCGCCCAAGGCAACCGAGGCCGAGGACGGCTGGGCCGAGATCGTCGGGCCGGCCGGAGGAGCCGGGTTGACCGTCACCGTCGCCTTGGCGCTGTTCACTCCCCCACCCGTGTTGGAAACGTAGACGTAGTAAGAACCGGCGCTGGCCGCAGAGGCGGCGCTGATCACATAGGAGGCCGACTGGGCGCCAGTGATCGGCTTGTCATCCTTGAACCACTGGAAGTTCAGGCCCGAACCGGTGGCGGAGACGGAAAGCGTCACCGTCGCGCCTTCGATGGCCGACTGGCTGGCTGGTGCGGAAACGATCACGGGCGCGGGAGTCGCAGGCGTGCCGCCGCCGCCCGAAGATCCTCCACCGCCCGAGGAACCACCGCCGGATGACGCTGCTGCGATAGTGATGACCAACGTGGAAGCAGGTCCGTCGCCCGTGGCATTCTTAGCCGCGATCTGGACAGAGTTTGTACCGAAGACTTGAGGCGAACCGGAGATCGTCTTGTTTCCGGAATTGTAACTCAGCCCCGCCGGCAGCGTGCCCACGGTGTAGTCGGTCGGAGAATTCGTGGCGGCCAAGGCGTAGCTGAACGAGGTCCCCACCGTACCGCTCGCCGTCAAAAGGCTGGTAATGACCGGGGCGTTACCGATGGTGATCGCCAAGGTGACCGAAGCGCCGGTACCCGTGGCATTATTGGCGCTGATCGCAACATTGGAGGTACCAGCGGTCGTTGGCGTTCCAGAAATCGCGCCAGTCGCCGTGTTGGCCGTCAGCCCAGCAGGTAGGTTGCCGATGTTGTAGCTGGTAGCCGTCGGAGAGGAAGTGATCGCGTAGGAGAAAGGCATCCCAACGTTCACCGAGGCGGTCGTAGCACTTGAAATCACCGGCAGGGAACCGACCGTGATCGTCAGAGTGAACGGAGCGCCTGAGCCGGAGGCGTTGTAAGCACGAAGCGTCACCGGATAAACTCCCGGCGCGGAGGCCGTGCCACTGATCTGACCCGTGGCGGAGTTTAAGGAAAGCCCCACCGGCAAACCGGACGCCTCGTATGAGGACGGGCTGTTGCTCGCGGTGATCGAATAGTTGAAGGAGCCGTTGATCGCGACGGTTTGGGCGTTGCTACCGCTGATCACCGGAGCCGTGAGCGCCGGAGCAATCGTGATCGTCAGCGTGCTGGTCGCTCCCGTGCCGGAGGCACTGTTGGCGCTGAGGGAGACCGAATAGGCACCTGAAGCCGTCGGCGTGCCGGTGATGGTCGGCGCAGTCGCGGTTCCTCCCACGGAAAGACCCGGCGGCAGAGCTCCAATATTGAAACTAGTGACAGGATTCGCCCCTGAAGGCACTGAAGCCGTCACCGTGTAGGCAGTGAAGGCGGAGCCCACGGTTCCCGAGGCCGTCGTAGCACTCGAGATGGAAGGCGTGCCGGCGGCGGCATCGATCGCGATCACGATCGTCGCCGAATTAACGAAACCGTTGGAATCGGTGATCGAGACGGTTCCGGTGTAAGTCCCGGAAGTCGTGGGCGTGCCGGTGATCGTACCCTGCGAGGAACTGATGCCGAGGCCGGGCGGCAGGCCGGTTGCGGCGTAAACAACGGTTCCGGACGCCGACGAGTTGATCTTATACGAAGCGTAGGCGACGCCCACCTTGCCCGCGGGGGCGTTAATGACCGTCTGGGCGGACACCGGCGATGACAGCGCGGCGACCAGCGCGAACGAGAAAGCCGCCTGAAGGAGCGAGAGAAATCGGAAATTCATGGGAATGCTGGAAGTCTGGTGTCTCAGTTTCCGAAGGTGATGCTGGGGGAGATGGTGATCGTGACTTTCACGGTTGCGCCCTGCCCGTTAGCGTTGGTGCCGAAAATGGACACCGGGAAAGTGCCGGACGCCGTTGGGGTGCCGGTGATTTCCCCAAGTGTTCCACTCAACGAAAGCCCCGGGGGAAGACCCGTAGCCAAGTAAGATGTCGCCTGGGGATTGGAGGCGATGGTGTACTTCACGAACGGCACTCCGACCGTTCCGGAAGCCGTCTGGGAACTGGTGATGACCGGAGTGTTCGCGGCTGGAGCGACGTTGACGGTCATCGGGAAAGGAGCGCTGACGCCCGCCGCATTCCGAGCGACGGCGGAAACCGCAAAGCTGCCCGGGGAGGTAGGCGTGCCGG
>JBEGJD010000586.1:0-3326 GCA_041184765.1 Verrucomicrobiota bacterium
GTTTCTCCAAGGCCGCAAGCTGCCGGGCGAGCTGCTGTTTCAGCCCGGCATACATGGCGTTGGTGACGGCGCCCAGATGCGTCCGCGCTTCCGCCAGCCGGCCGGCGTGCAGTTTCACGCGCACGAAATGCAACTGCACCCCCTCGCGTTCGATGTCGTCGCGGGCGAGCATGAAGGCGTTGGTCCAGGCCGCGAGAGCGGATTCCACGGGGAGCGGCTTGATGCCGTAGCAGGCTTGGGCGAGGTCGGAGGCGAAGGGAAAATTGTCCGGATCGAGCCGTAACGCGGTGCGGTAAAGGTCCAAGGCCTTGGCGATCGCCTCCGATTCGGTGAGCCGGAAATATTCCATGGCCTCCTTGCGGAACAGATACACCGCCGTGCCGAAATTATGATGGTAGATCGCCTGCTGCGGGTTCAACGCGATGGCGCGGGTGTAGCAGGCAAAGGCGTTTGTGACCGGGCCGGACTCGCCGTAGTAGTTGGCGAGGTTGTTCCAGACGGCGGGGTTCTGCGGGTCGAGCGTGCGGGCCTTTTCCCATTGGGCGACGGCGGCCTCCTCCTCGCGGAGGTCGTTCAGGAAACTGCCGTAGGCGATGCGGCTGCGGGCGTGGGCGGGATGGGCGGCGATGAAATTTTCGTAGGCCTGCCGCACGGGCTTGAGGCGTTCCTCGATGCGCCGGTTCAATTCCGCGTCCGGCACGCCGCCGCCGCTGGCGAGGAACGCCTGGTTGTCGCGGATCCACTTGTCCACCTCGGCCTGCGCGGCGTCATCGCTGGCGAGGAGTTTTTGATATTCAAATTCCACCGGGGCGGCGACGGGCGCGGCGCTCACCACCGGCGCGGCGGGCGGGTTCGTGGGAAATTCGGGTGTCTGGTTGGTGGCGGCGACGAACACGCCGAGCATTTGGGAGAGGAAACTCACGCGGAAAAATTAGCAGTCCGGGCAAGGGAGTCGAGGCGCAAGGAAACTTGGTGACTTATCGTTTCAGGCGATAAAACGCCGTCGTAGCGGGGCGCGGGATGATGGTGACGCGCAGGTTGCCGTCGTCGTAGGTTTCGCCGCCGAGGGCGAAGGCGTCCACGTCCGTCCAAGTGGCGGGGTTCAGGCTGGAAGTTTGTTGCAACCCGTAGCCGCTGGCGGCGGAGTTGTTTGCCCAAGTGAAGGTAAGGCCCGCGGCTACGATGTCGGTGCGCAGGGAGTAAGGCAGAAGGTTCAGCCGGATGGGCGGGTCATAGAGATAAATTGCTCCGCCGTAGGCGGCGGCGATGTATTTGCTGCCGTCCGGCGCGAGGGCGACGGCGCGCCAATCGGCGGCGGGCGCGGCGGTGGCGGCCCAATTGTCCCCAGAATCGGCGGAGGTGTAGACCCCGCCGGTGGTGGCGGCCACGAGGAAAGTGCCGGCTTCCGCAGGTTCGGCGCTGCCGAGGCCGCGCCAGGCCAGGTCCTGATCCGGCGTGAAAGATTCGCCGAGCACGGCATCGAAATCGAGGGCGGTGTAGAGGCGGCCACCAAGGATGCCGCCGGCGAGGAGTTGAACGGTGTTGAAGTTCGCGGCGAGGGCGAGGCAGCTCCAGTTGTTGAATCCTTCCACTTCGGAGCCCAAGCTCAATCCCCAGTTCGCGCCGGAGTCGGTGGAAAAGTAGATGCCATCACCGTAGGCCGTCGCGCCCACGGTGCCGCCGGGAAATGTCGCGGCGAGCGCGGTCCAATCCAGGGCGGGCGCGGTGGTTTTCTGCCAGGTCGTTCCGGAATTCGTGGAGGTGTAAATTCCATCGTAGCGTGCTGCTGCCGTTAATTTCCACAGGTTTTTCCTGCCGTCGTATCCGGCGACCATCGCGGTCCAGTTGGCGTTGGTTGCGCTGGTTTTATTCCACGAAACGCCGCGATTGGTGGAGGTGTAGATGCCGTCGCCTTGCGCCGCAGCGGCCATGAAATCGCCTGGGTTTTCGCCTGCGAAAGATATGACTACGGCCACCCAATTGCGGTCGAGCGCGGAGGTTTTCTGCCACGAGCCGCCGTAGTTGGTGGAGGTGTAGATGCCGCCGCCGAAATCCACCACGGCCATGAGGTCGCCCGCCGGAGTCATGGCGACGGAATGCCAGTTGGTCGCGGCGAGGATGGTGAAGCTCACCGTGCCGGTGGCATACAACGCGCCGTCGTAAGCGGTGAAGCTGAAGCTGTCCGCGCCGCGATAATTTGCCGTGGGGGTGTAAGCCACTTCGCCCGTATCGGGATCCAGCGGGGATAAGCTGCCGTGGGCGGGCGGAGTAAGGATGGCGAAAGTCAGTGGGGAATCATCCGCGATGCTGGCGGTCAAAACCAAATTGGTAGTGGCTTCTTCCAGCATCACGATGGTTTGATTGCTCGCCACCGGGGCAGGAATAACCGTGATGAACACCGTGCCCGTGGCATACAGACTGCCGTCAAACGCGCGGAACGTGAAGCTGTCGTCGCCGAAAAAATTGTTGGTCGGGGTATAGGTCAACGCGCCGGTGTTCGGGTTCAGGCCGCTCAAAGCTCCAAACGCCGGTGCGGTTACGATTGCATACGTCAGGTTAGTGGTATCAATGTCGGTTGCGATCAAAACCAAGTTGGTGCTGGAATCCTCATCGAGCGTAATCTCTAGGTTTTCCGCCTCCGGCGCGTCATTCACCGCCGTCACGGTGATGCTCACCCTGCCCGTGGCGTAAAGTTCGCCGTCCCAGACGGTGAAGGTGAAGCTGTCCGGGCCGTTGTAGTTTTCACGAGGGGTATAGGTTGCCACGCCGTTGACATCGGGATCGGACACCACTCCGTTTGTCGGGGGGGTGGCGAGGTCGTAAATCAGGGAGTCGCCATCCACATCGGTGGCTGGCAAAGTAATGTCCACCTCGGTGTCTTCCAGCACGTTGGTGGTCTGGTTGTAAGCCACCGGGGCGTCGTTCACCGCCTCAATGGTGAGACTCACTGTGCCGGTAGTGTAGAGGTAGCCGTCAAACGCGCGAAATGTGAAGCTGTCCTCACCATTGAAATTGGCGAAAGGCGTATATGTGACCGTACCATTGGTGGAATTCAAGCTGCCCAATCCGCCGTTCGTCGGCCCGGTGAGAATCGCGTAGGTGTAGTTTGCGCTGTCCAATGCTCCGGGGGTCAACACCAGGGGTTTTGGGATGTCTTCGGTGGCGGTTTCCTCCTGCAAGAAGGCGGGCTGCCAGACGGCACTATAAATGCCACCGCCATGCACGGCGCCGAAGAATTTCGAGCCGGACTGCGGCATGGCTACGGCATACCAGTTTGTTGCGGGCGCATCGGTCAATTCCCAATCCTCACCATAGTTGGTCGAGGC
>JBEGJD010000587.1:0-3413 GCA_041184765.1 Verrucomicrobiota bacterium
GTCTGGCCGATCCCACGTTCTTCCGCACCGCCGGCGCGGAAGTCTCTCGCGCCACCGCCCGTCTGGCCGAGATCGAGGCTGAGCTGGCGAAGGCCTACGCGCGCTGGACGGAACTGGAAGGCTGACGGCCGGCTTGGATTCCTTCCGGCAGTTCACGTTCGGAGCGTGATCCCGCGGAGCTTTTTGAACAACGAACGCCCTGACCCCCTCGATGGACCTCAACGGGTCGGCGCTAGAATCTTAAGTCCAGTCGCCCTAGCCAGACTCTGCTGGCGATGGTCAAAGGTGACAAAGATTTGGCTTCCAAGTTCGAGCGCGCTGGCGACATGGAGGACATCCAGCGTGCGCGTTCCGAGGTTACGGCTATGCTCCCGGCTAAGATCAGCCGCGCGCCGCAGAACCGTCCTCCAAGGTATTTCGGCCAGCAAGTAGCGGCCTTGCTCGAAGTCGTCATCCAAGGCGGCGAGCGCCGCTTCGCAGGCACGCTCGTTGATCAGTCCGCGGTGGGCCGCCAGCGCGATCCCATTGGTAAGCTCGACTCTGCCGTGGTGGGTGACCGGCAGCGGTCCCTTGGTGGTACCACGCCAGGCGGCTACGTCGCGCGACTCCGGCTCATGCCGGTAAAGTTTCAGCAGCACGCTCGGATCGGCGTAGATCCGGTCAGCGGTCGCCACGGTTCTCCTCGTGCAATTTTCCGGCCTGGGCCGCTGTCATCGGTGCGGGTTGGAGCGACGTGAGCCGCGCCCAATAGTCCACCGGGGGCGGGGTGGTTTTCGTCGGCGCGACATACGGGAGCAGGCGGTAGCGGGACCGGCCGCTTTCGGTGAGCACCACCTCGCCCTCCGCCTCCAGGATTTTCCTGATTTTCGGGAAGCGGTTGCGGAGATCGCGGATTGTTGCGGTGGCTGCCATCGTGATACAACAACGTATCACGGTTGATGCGGTGTCAAAGCCTTC
This sequence comes from Verrucomicrobiota bacterium, assembly GCA_041184765.1. Taxonomy (GTDB): domain Bacteria; phylum Verrucomicrobiota; class Verrucomicrobiia; order Opitutales; family Opitutaceae; genus ER46. The sequence continues at coordinate 958 of JBEGJD010000587.1, forward strand.
CTCCAGGATGGCGCCTTCGCGGACCTCACCGGCGGCGGATGTGGGATCCTCCCCGCGGGAGGGGCCGATGGGATCAATCCGCCTTCTTCCGCTTCTTCTCCTGGCGTTCCTCCTTGGGGGCGCGGTCCGAAGGGTCGGGGGCGTTGGTTTTGGGGAGGAATTTCGCGAGCTCGGCCTTGCGGGCGGCGAACTCGGCTTTGGCTGCAAGGTTGGTCCACTCGTTGGGATCCTTGGCCTCGTCGTAGAGCTCCTCGTCGCCGTTGGCGTAACGGATGTAGCGCCAGCCCTCGGTGCGCACGGTGTGGTTGTTGAAGCGGTACGTGGTGCGGGCCGGGAGGTCCCACGGCGCCTTGGGATCGGCGAGGAGCCGGCGGATACTCACGCCTTCGTTATGCGCGGGCGTGGGAATCCCGCACAGGTCGGTGAGCGTCGGGAAAATGCTCATGAAGTCCACGGTGCGCTCGCAGATCGTGTTCGGCTTCGTGACGCCCGGGACCACCCACATGAAGGGCGCCTTGGTGGCCTCCTCCCAAAGCGCGAATTTCCGCCAATGGTGCTTCTCGCCGAGGTGCCAGCCGTGATCGCCCCAGAGGCAGATGATCGTATTGTCGCGGTAGGCGGACTTCTCGAGGGCGTCCAGCAGGCGGCCGAGGTTCATGTCGCAGTACGCGATCGTCGCGAGGTAGGCTTGGATGGCTTCCTTCCAGCGGCCCGATTTCTGCATCGGCACGTGGTCGGTCTCGGGGTGCGCCATCCGCACGGCGGCCGGCGGCAGGTCGTCGAGGTCGTTCTCAAGGTAAGGCGGGAGCTTGATGCTCTCGAGCGGGAAGAGATCGAACCACTTGCGCGGCACATTCCACGGCATGTGCGGTTTGTGGAAACCGACCGCGAGGAAGAACGGCTTGTCGTGCTTCCGCTGCAGCGAGGCGATGCCGTAGTCGGCGATGCCCCAGTCGGAAAGCTGGTCGTCGCGGCAGTCGAGCGGCGCGAACTTGATGCCGCCCACGCCTTCGCTCTGCCCCGCCGCGGGTCGAGGGTCGCCGCGTTCCTTATCGAGGTAGTCGTCCCACTCCTCACGCCGACGGTAGGCCTCATGGTAGATCTTGCCCGAGCCGTGGACGAAGTAGCCGGCGTCGCGGAACGCTGTGGTGAGCATCTTCGCCGGCGGCACGATGGGGCGGAAGTCGACGTTGTTCTCGTAGACGCCGGTCGTCGACGCGCGCATGCCCGACATCAGCGCGGTGCGGGACGGGTTGCAGACGGGCGAGGCGCAGTAGGCGCGGGTGAACGAGGTGCCCATCCGGGAGAGGCGGTCGTAATTGGGCGTCTTCGCCTGGGGGTTGTGGCCGAAGTAGCCGACCCAGTCGCGCAGGTCGTCGACGGCGATGAACAGCACGTTGGGCCGCGCCGGTGGGTTGGCGGCGAACGCGGGCAGGCAGAGCAGGATGAGGACGGCGAGGCGGGCGGGGTGCATGGGTGGCGGGGTGGTGAAAAGGACGGGCGGAGTGTGGCGCGGTTACGCGGATTCGAAGCGGGCGCGCAGCGCGGGCAGGTCCACCTGCGCGAGAGAGGGGACCAGCCAGTCGACGTGGGAGAAGTCGTGGTGGGCGGTCGACTCGTTGGGCGCGGCGACGCACCACACCCCGGCGCGGCGGGCGGCGCGCGAGCCGGTGTTGGAATCCTCGAACGCGACCGCCTCGCGGCCACGCAGACCGAAACGGTTCAGCACAAGGCGGTAGAGGTCGGGTTCGGGCTTGGGCGAAGCCACGTCCTCGCGGCAGCCGATGAACTCGAAACGTTCAAACAGACCCAGACGCCGCAGATGGCCGTCGACCCAGCTGTGCGGGGAGTTGGAGGCGAGGCCCACGCGCAGGCCGTTGGTGCGGGCGGCGTCGAGCAACTCCCGCACCCCCGGCAGAACCGGCAGCGCCAGAATGATCTGTTCCTTCGCGGCGCGGCGCTCGTTCTCCAGCGCGGCCCGGTCGGCGTGCGGGCTGAATCCGTGCCACGGATCGAACGAATAGTCGGCGTGACCGACGCCGTGCAGGAACAACTTGCGCTCGAATGGCACGCCGTGGGCCGCGTGCACCGCCGCGTAGGCGTCGATCAGGGGCGTCTCGGTGTCGAGGATCAGGCCGTCGAAGTCGAAAATCAGGGCGCGGAGCATCGGAGCCGTCATCCCGTCTTCTCGGGGCAGGCTTGGCAACCCCGCGTCCGCTTCAGGCGGCCGCACGGTTCGCGGCGGAGCGCGTCGCGAGCAGCCCGGCGAAGGCCGCGAGGAAGACGGCCGTCAGGAGGCCGAAGCCGGCGGGCGCGCCGCGGGTGTCGACCAACGAAAGCGAGAGCACGAGGGTCGTGCGCAGCAGGCGGTCGAGCACTTGGTAGAAGCCGCCGACGCGGCCCATGACGGCGTTGGGCACGAGGCGCAGGAGCAGGGCGCTGCGGGCGACACGGCA
>JBEGJD010000588.1:0-8391 GCA_041184765.1 Verrucomicrobiota bacterium
GGCTGGTCGGTGTAGCCCACCGCCTTGCCGTCGACGATCCGCCGGCGGTTTACCGCGAAATCCGCCCGACCCTGCGCCCAGGAAAGTTCCGCGGGCCGCCGGTTGGCCAGCGCCGCCAGCGCGACGTCGATCAGTTTCCGCTCGAGGGTCGCCGCGTAGCGATCAATCCGCGCCAGCTCGTCTGCCGGCAGGTCGCGCGAGAACATGAACGGCGCGGTCCCCGCGATCATCGGCCCGGTGTGCTGGTGCGTCACGCAAACCGCGATCCGCTCGCGCGCGATGGGGTGCCGCGCGCGGATTCCCGCGACCACCGCCTCCGTGAGACGCTCCGGCACCGCCAGCACCTCGGCCACGATCACGATCGCCGGCCCGTCCGCGTCGCCGCCGACCGCGAGGGCACGTGCGTGGATCCGCTCCTGGACGCGATCCGCCTCCGCGGGACGGTTCGTGTAACCGCTGAGCCGGATCGGCAGATCTGGGGTAATGTCGATGCGGGCCGCGCCAACGGGCACCGGCGCGGCGGGAAGTGCTGCCGCCAAGGTGATTCCAGCCACCAACGTGTTTAAGAAAAGACGCATGGGGAAAAGAGCCGCGCTCATTTCGCCACCACCGCACCAACGAGTCGACGTCGATGTGAGGTGTGGGGACTCGAGGTGCGAAGGCCCCCGTGAATCAAATCACTTAGGCGCCGAGGCGCGTGCGTCCGCTCTCAAGCAGGATCCCGACGCGGTGCGGCTCCTCGCGAAATCAGCACGCGACGAAATCCTTTGCGGCGAGCCGGCCTTGTTGGCCGGATCGCGCGATGCGTTTTCTGGTCACCAACGACGACGGCATCGGATGCGTGTTCCTGCATGAGCTCGTGCATGCGTTGGTGGCGGCGGGCCATGATGTCCGCGTCGTGGCGCCACGGCACGAGCAGAGTTGGGTGGGCGCGGCGAAGTCCCGGAGCCGGCCGGTGCACGCGACCGCGGCGGATCGCGGCCTCGGTTGTCCGACTTGGATCGTGGACGGCACGCCCTGCGACGCGGTGAACATCGCGATCGGCCACCTGCTGCCGGCAGGGCTGCACCTCGACGCGGTGATCAGCGGCATCAACACGGGGCTGAACGCCTCGCTCGGCTTCATCATCGCGAGCGGCACAATCGCGGGCGCCTGGGAAGGTGCGCTGCACGGCCTGCCCGGCATCGCGCTCTCGCAGGACATGAGCCGCGAGACCTACGACCGCCTCAAGGCCTCGGGCGATAAACCCGACACGGAACTGCTGGCGACCCTGCGGGCCTCGGCCGCGCACGCGGCGCGACTCGCGCCCGAGCTGGCGGCCGCAACCCCGCGCCGCAGCTTCATCGTGCACAACGTGAACTTCCCCCACCCTTGCGGGCCGGCGACCCCGGTGCGCCGGACCGTGCCCGCGCAGGTGGTGGTGCCGGGGCTGTTCACTCCCGCGCAGGACGACGGCACGCACCGCCTCGTGTTCCGCCTCGGCGACGACCTGTCACCGGCGGAACCCCTGACCGACCGCGCCGCGTTGGCGGCGGGGGAAATCAGCCACACGTTGCTGGATTACCGGCGTTTGGGGATGCGCTGACGCGGGGATACCGCATACGAATCCGATTGCCCGCGAATCCCGGAGTCGGAAAGCAAAACGGCCGAGGCGCGAGGCCCCGGCCGCGGAAGAGCAGTCCAAAGCGAGCAGCGTTCAGAATCCGCTGACGTTCAGACGACCACCGGTAACCGTCTTCCGATAGAGTGAAGTCGTCGGAATGGCACTGTTCAAGATCGCCGCCTTGATCTGGGCAGCCGTGGACCCGGGATAAAGCGACGCATAAAGCGCGCAGGCTCCGGTCACATGAGGTGTCGCCATCGACGTGCCGCTGTACGAAGCGTACGTTGAAGTATCGCCCGAACCAGGAACCGTGGACCAAATTCCCACTCCCGGGGCACCAATATCAACTGTCTTGGCGCCATAATTCGAAAAAGAAGCAAGTCCTCCGGCTGAGTCGATTGCCGCTACCGAAATGATATTGGCGTTCGGATAGCATGCTGGATAGCTGGCCAAACGGTCGATGTTCTTCCCGCTGTTGCCAGCCGCTGCCACGAACAGGATGTTAGCAACATTGGCCCGCTCGATGGCGTCCTGCAGCCCTTGGGAGAACCCGCCGCCGCCCCAAGAGTTGTTAGTCGCCACCAGATTGATGCCGCGGCGAGCCTTCAAATCAGTCATGTAGTCGACTGCCTTGATCGCGTTCGCAGTCGTTCCGCCGTTGGCCCCCAAGAATTTGGCCACGATGAACTTCACGTTCCAACAAACTCCGGCCACGCCCGCGCCGTTGCCACCCACTCCGGCAATGGTTCCCGCCACATGCGTGCCGTGATCGTCAACGGTCCCGTCGTAAACGGTGTTGTTGTTTCCGTCGAAGTCCCAACCGTTCACATCATCAACGTAGCCGTTGCCGTCGTCATCCTTTCCCGCGAGCCCCGACGCTTCCCCGGTGTTGACACCGGCATTCGCCGCAAGGTCGGCATGCCTGAAGAAAACACCTTCGTCGATGATACCGACGTACACGTTCGGAGACCCCGTCTTCCCCGCTGCCCATGCGGCGGTTGCTCCACTTCCGAACGGGTTCGCCGGCGTGGTATTGGCGCCGTACATGCCCCACATGCTGCCGTTCGTGAAGTAAGAGTCGTTGGAAACCGCGGTACGTTTGTAAACCCAGTTAGGCTCGACGAATGCCACCGCGGGATCCACCTCGAGACTGCGAACTCCAGCGGCGACTGAGAGACCGGGGGGCAAACGCACGAGATCAAGATCCCCGAGTCCATCGCGACGCCAAGCGGCATTCACCACGTTGGAGTGCCGTGTGCCGGAGATTCGGGCCAGCGCCACAGATTTCTGAGACGGGGTGACGCCGGCGCGATACTGCACAATCACTTCGTTAGGCACGTGCGGTACCTCGGCCAACTGCGAGAGCGCGAGTTCGGAGCGACCCTGGGCGAACGCCGCAACGTGCGAAGCAAACAGCGCGAGAAGAACGCGGATCAAACGAGAGGCGGGGGACGGTGTCATAGCTTCAGTCATAGGGGAATTACCTCATGCCTAGGAATCAAACGATTTTCCGCCAAATGCGAAAATCCGAGGCCGTCTTCTCCCCCTACGCGCCATCAGCGGAATCCGCGATCAAGAACGCGGAGCATTTCGGAAATGCCTTCCTCCTTCGCCGGGCCTTCCTCCTTCGCCGAGCCTACGGAGGACAAGACTGAGGACAAACACCTCAGATAACTCAGATTTCGCAGAATCACGTCGCAGGCCTTCACGACCTTCCCGGTCTTCCTGTTACACCCCACCCGTTCGCGCCGGTGTTTTTGGAAGCGCCGAGCGCCCTGGTTGGACTCACGTTACAGTCCGAGGCAAACGGCCTCGGCTACATCGGCACTTCCTCATCCGTGTCCCTCCGCGTCCATCCGTGGTTGAACCCCGCGGAGCGATTCGGAAAACACGCCGGCGATCCAGACCACCTACGGCTTGTCCGCCCGGACCACGACGCCATTGCGGAAAACCACCTCGCGTACATCGGGCATGGTCGGGCGCGTCATGATCGGACCTCCCATACCGCCCATGCCACCGACGCCTCCGATGCCGCTTCCTGTGCCACCCATACCGATGCCACCGGAACCGATGCCGATGCCCACGCCGCCGGTGGAGCCGATCACGGTGCCGCCGCGGCCAGTGCTTATGCCGATCCCCGGACTGCCCATGCCGATACCCGCTCCGCCCATCCCGACGGTACCCATGCCGGTTGAACCGGGATACATGACGCCGCCGGGGTCACCGCCCTTGGAATAAACCCAGATTTCGTCGCCAGCCGGAGAAACGCTCACTTCCGTCGGCTCGCCCCAGGCTACCCGCACCATGTCGGCGTTCATGCCGGCCTCCACCTTGCCGTCGAGCACGGCCTGTTTCACCTCGATCGGCCAGGTCTCGTAGACGTCGCGGTTACGATCGATACGGCTCATCTGCGACGACGAACAACCCGCCCCCGTCAGCAGGACCAGCCCGGCGCCAAGCCATGACCACGCGCGATTCATCGGCGCCGAACATACACGGGGACGTCCTCCCGTAAAGTCCCCCGCGGCGCGTTTTGGCCCGGCGCGGCGGAGCCGCACCTGGAGGGATGAGGGAAAGCGAGAGGGAGCGGGTGGACCACTCACGGAATAGCTCAGCGTGTTCTAATCGCAGAGGCAGCCGTCTCCACGGATGGAGGAAGTTTCCTCCGTTTGCTCCTGTGAACGAGTTGGATCAGTCGGAGCTTTGGGTTGCTTCCACCGCTAAGCCGCGGCTCCACTTTTCCCCCGCCATGAGCAATCCCGTGTTTCCCGTCCGCACCAACACCGCTGAAATCGAGCTCGGCGCCACGCTGCAGCCGAAGTTCGGCCCCGACGGCCTGATCCCCTGCATCACGCAGGACGCACAGAGTGGCGAGGTGCTCATGTTCGCGTTCATGAACGCCGAGGCACTCGGCCACACCCTGCGCACGCGCAAGGCGACCTATTGGAGCCGGTCGCGGAACAAGCTTTGGGTGAAGGGCGAGGAGTCCGGCAACGTGCAGCACGTCCGCGAACTGCGCACCGACTGCGACCAGGACGTGATCCTCATCAAAGTCGACCAGACCGGCGCGGCCAACGCCAGTTGCCACAACGGCTTCAAGTCCTGCTTCTACCGCCGCCTCACCGATCTGGAAGGCGCGGAGGCTTCGGGTTACCGCCTGACCACGACCGCCCAGCGGCTTTTCGACCCAGCGACCGTCTATAAGAAGAAATGAAGCGGTGCTCCGCGGACGCGTTCAGCGTCCGCCCGGCGCCAGCCCACGACTGCTCGCGCCGGAGAACGCGCGGAAGCGACTGAACTCCGGGCTGTCGGCCTCCGGATGGCTCGCGATGCGCTCGAGGGCCTGGGTGCGATTGAGACCGTCGCGGTAGAGGATGCGGTGCAGCTGTTTCACGCGGTCGAGCTGCTGCGCGGTGAATCCGTTGCGCTCCAGGCCGACCTGGTTGATGGCCCGCACCCGGGCGGGCGTGCCGTCGGCGATGAAGAAAGGCGGCAGGTCGTGCACGAGCTTCGCCGTGGCGGACAGCATCGCGTAGGCCCCGAGGCGGCAGAATTGGTGGACTCCGCCGTAGCCGCCGATGACCACGTGGTCCTCGACCACCACATGACCGGCCAGCACGGCACCGTTGCTCATCACGATGTGGTCGCCCAGCACGCAGTCGTGGGCGACGTGGCAACCCGCGAGCAGCGTGTTGCCGGAGCCGACGCGCGTGAAGGCGCCGTCGTGGGTGGCGCAGTGGATGGTAACGTATTCGCGGAAAACGTTGCGGTCGCCCACGCGCAACCCGGGGTTTCCGCCGCGGAACTTCAGGTCCTGCGTGCGCCCGCCGATGCAGGCGTAGGGGAACAACTCGCAGCCCGCGCCGAGCACCGTGTTGCCCTCCACCGAGGCGTGGTGGTGGAGCTTCGTGCCGGCGCCGAGCTCGACCTGGCCGCCAACGTAGGCGTAGGCGCCGAGCTCGACGCCCTCGCCGAGACGCGCACCCGACTCGACGATGGCCGTGGGGTGGATCACTGCCGCCATGCGCTCAGGCCTCGCCCTCCTCGACCAGGCCGAACATCAGCTCGGCCGACGACACCACCTGACCGCCGACCGTGCAGTTGCACTCGGCGACGGCGAGCTTGTCGCCGCGCGCCTTGGTGATCTTCGCGTTGATGAGCAGCTGGTCTCCCGGGCGCACCGGGCGCCGGAACTTCACCTTGTCGGCGCTCATGAAGAACGCCGTCTTTCCCGCGCCGGCGGTGCGGCGCATCATCACGATGCCGGCCGCCTGCGCCATCGCCTCGAGCTGCAGCACACCGGGCATCACGGGGTTCTCCGGGAAGTGGCCCATGAAGTACGGCTCATTGATCGTAACATTCTTCACCGCGACCAGCTCGTCGTTCCCAATAAACTCGATGACACGGTCCACCATCACGAACGGATAACGGTGCGGCAGCGTCTCGAGCACGCGCCGGATGTCGAGGGAGGTCTCAGTGGGCAGTACGCCGACCGGCCGCGCGGCGCGCTCCTTCCGCTTCGGGGACTTACGGCGCTCCTCCAGCCGGGCGAACAAAGCCTTGGTGAGCTCGGCGTTGATGGCGTGACCGGGACGCGTCGCGACGATGTGGGCCTTAAGCGGCAGGCCGAGCAGCATCACGTCGCCGATGATATCGAGGATCTTGTGCCGCACGAACTCGTCGGGGAAACGCAGCGGTTCCTTGGAAAGGATCTTGTCGCCGCGGATCACCACGGCGCAGTCGAGCGAGCCGCCCTTGATCTTCCCGAGCTTCAGCAGCTCCTCGATGTCCTCGTAGATCGCGAATGTGCGCGCGGCGGCGATCTGCGCCATGTAGACGTCGGGATCGATCGCGAGGGAAAGGTGCTGGGTGTGGATGCCGCGGTCGTCAGCCGAGGTGCAGGAGATCTTCAGCTGGTCGCAGGGCAACGCGATGACGGAGGAATTGCCGCGGGAAACCGAAACCGGGGCGTCGAGCTCGAAGTACTCACGGTCGGCGTCCTGCTCCACCGGTTCGCCCTGGAGAATGAGGTTAACAAACGGCCGCGCCGAGCCGTCGAGGATCGGCGGCTCGGAGGCGTTCATCTCGACCACGACGTTGTCGATGCCGCAGCCGTGGAGCGCGCTGAGCACGTGCTCGACGGTGTGGATCTTGGCGTGACCCGATTGGATGGTGGTCGCGCGCACGAGGTCCGTGACTAGGTCGACCCGCGGCTTGATTTCGGGCGAGCCGTTGAGATCGGTGCGGCGGAAAACGATACCCGCGCCGGCCGCGGCGGGCTTCAGACGAAGGGTGACCTTTTCCCCGGTGTGGAGCGCGGCGCCTTCCACGGAGACCTCGCGCGCGAGCGTGCGTTGCTTCATGCTTGAACCGAGTGTCGGGAAGAGCGCGGAAACAGCGCAAGCGCGGAGATGGCCGCGCGGGCCGGCGGAATCACCCCGTGAACTCCGGGGCGCGCCGTCCGTGTCCGCGGCCTTGACACGCTTTTCACGCGGCGCTCCGCTCCTCACCTTTCATCTCCAAGAACCAGCCCGTCAGCCCTCCCCGCCATGCCCGCAGCCAACGACATCCGCAAAGGTCAGGTCATCAAGTTCAACGGCGAGCCGCACCTCGTCATGGAGACGCAGCACCGCACGCCCGGAAACCTCCGCGCCTTCGTGCAGATCAAGATGCGCAACCTGCGTTACGGGAAGGCCCTCGACCAGCGCTTCGCCTCGACCGACACCGTCGAGGTGCTGCCGACCGACCGGAAGACGCTCGAATTCAGCTACGCCGACCGCGACACCTACGCGTTCATGGATCCGGAGACCTTCGAGCAGATCGAGCTCACGGAAACCCAGCTCGGCGACGTGAAGAACTACCTCGCCCCCGGCGGCAAGGTGGACGTGCTCTGGGTCGACGAGCGGCCGCTCTCGGTCGATCTCCCCTCCACCGTGGCGCTGAAAGTCATCGAGTCCGCCGATGGCGTGAAGGGCGACACCGCGAGCAACGTCCAGAAGCCCGCGAAGCTCGAGACCGGCCTCGTCGTGCAAGTGCCGCTCTTCATCAAGGAAGGCGAAGTCATCCGCGTGAGCACGCTCGATGGCACCTATCTCGGCCGCGTCTGAGCGGACCACCTCATACCATCTCCCGAAAGCCGGCCGTCCGCGGCCGGCTTTCTTTTTTCCCGACCCGGAAGACCGCCGATCAGGCGGTAGCTTCCTGCGGCACCGGAGCGGCGCCACGGCCCTGCACGCGCAAGCGGGCGCGGTCGAGCCAGAGGTACACCACGGGAACGGTGTAGAGCGTGAGCAACTGGCTGACCGAGAGTCCGCCGACGATCGCCAAACCGAGCGGGCGGCGCATTTCCACGCCCTCACCTGAGGCCAGCACGAGCGGCAGGGCACCCAGCAGGGCGGCGAAATTGGTCATGAGGATCGGCCGCAGCCGCAGCTGCGCCGCCTCAAAGATCGCCTCGCGCGGAGAGAGCCCGCGCTGACGCTGGGCGAGGAGCGCGAAGTCGATCATGAGGATGGCGTTCTTCATCACGATGCCGACGAGCAGGAAGAGACCGAGCAGCGCGATGAGGGAGAACTCCGTCTCCGTGATGCGCAGCGCCAGCAAGGCGCCGAGACCGGCCGACGGAAGCGTCGACAGGATGGTGATCGGATGCAGCAGGCTCTCGTACAGGACTCCGAGCACCAGATAGACGGCCACCAGCACGCCGAGGATGAGGAGCGGCTGGGCCTGGATCGCGCGCTGGAAGTTTTGCGCGGAGCCGCCCATGCGCACCTGGATCTCGGCCGGCA
>JBEGJD010000589.1:0-7683 GCA_041184765.1 Verrucomicrobiota bacterium
CTTGTAGGTCCAGCGTCCGTAGTAGGTCATCGCCTTGCCGCCGAAAATCTCGGGATCCAATTCCCCGCGGTCATTGGTGACCGGCGGGTCGTTGATCAGCATGACCAGAGTCTTTCCGCGGAGATCAGCGCCCTTGTAGTCGTCCCAATTGAACTCGGGTGCGATGATGCCGTAACCGACGAAAACAACATCCGAGGCCTTGCCCTCCACTTTCGGGGTGATGCGCGTCGACAGACCCACGAAATCGTTGACCGGGATCAGGGGCATCTCAGTGGAGCCGATTCTGAAGCCGAGCGTCGCGCGGGAGGTGATCCCTGCTAGTGGCACTTTTTGCACGTAGGTGCCGTCGGGATTACCCGGTTTTAGTCCCAGTTGGCGGAACTCGCTCTCCAGATATGCGACGGTGCGGTCCTCGCCTCGGGAGCCGGGCGCGCGTCCCTCGAATTCGTCGGCTGAGATCGCCTTCGTCCACGCCAGGATCCGTGCGGCGGAAGCCGCCGATTCGTCCGCGGCCCGGAGGATCGCAACGAGGGAAAACAGCAGGGCCGGGACGAGGAATCGCATGGGGATGAAATGTTTAAGGGGGAACGATTGAAACCCCCGGATAGATGCGGGCCCACAGTCCGTCCTCGGACCATCCGCGGACCCGCGGCGACATGAGCCAGACCTTCGTGTTGTAGTAGAGCGGAGCGACCGGAGCCCCGGTGAGTAGTGCCGCCTCGGCCTCCGCCCAGCGTCCGCCGGCGACCGCGCGGTCGAAGCCGGGATCCGACCAGCCGGGGTAATTGAGCGCCGCGCCCGTGACGAGGTCGCCCAGCATTGCGGCGGGGTCCGCCGCGTCGGGAATCGCGGTGGCGAATGCGATGTCGAACCCGCCGGCGCGCAGGGCGTCGAGGTGCACCTTCGCCTCGCGGAGCGTGATGGCCACCTCCACGCCGAGGTGCTCGCGCCACATCTGTTGCAAAGCTTCCAGCACCGGCGCGTTGGTCCAGCCCGAGAGTTCCAGTCGCGGAAAACCGCTGCCGCCGGGAAACCCTGCTTCGGCGAGGAGGCGGCGCGCCTCCGCAGGATCAAACGTCACCAGTTTCTCTCCGCGTTCGACGGCCGGTCTGAGTTGTGGCGGTAAAAAGGTGTCCGCCGGTGCGTGCGACCCCTGCAGCACGCGTTCGGTCAGGCGCTGGCGGTCGATCGCCAGACTGAGGGCGCGCCGGGTGGATCCGTTGAGCGCTGGGCGTCGCAGGTTGAAAACAAGATGGCGCGTTTCGATCATCGCCGTGCGGTGTAGTTCCGCCGTCCGTTCCCGGGTGTAGACCGGTACCTTGGAGGCGGGAATCGCCATCGTGACATCGATCTGGCCGGCGCGGTAGGCGCGCTCCTCCGAGTCGCTGCTGTCGAAGCGCACAAACCGGATGCCGTCCAGCGCCACGGTGGTGGCGCCATGCCAGTGCGGATTGCCTCGTAAGGCGATGTGCTGGTCGGGGCGCCATTCCTCGAGAGTGAAGGGGCCGTTGCCGACGAAGTTGCCCGGCTCCGTCCAGCGGCGGCCGTGGCGCATCGCCAGGTCGACCCGCACGGGAAGCCAGGGACCGCTGGCGACGACGTGGGGAAAACGCGGGTTTGGTGACTCAAGCGTCACGATAAGCGTGCGCGGGTCGGCCGCGCGAAAACCGACTGCGTTGAAATCACGTTCCCGACCGGAGGTGAACGCCCGCGCGTTGCGCACCCCGAAGAAGATCGTCGCCTTGGGGGAGGCCGTCTCCGGGCTCAGAAGACGGCGGTACGCCGCGACGAAATCGCCCGCGGTCACCGCCTCGCCGTCGGACCAGCGGGCTTCATTCCGCAGACGGAAGGTGTAGACCAGCCCGTCCGCTGATACCTCGAAACCCTCCGCCACGCCGGGACGCGGCGCGGAGCCGTCCGGTCCGGGCACAAGCAAGCCCTCAAGCAGCGCGCGCAGGATGCCGTATTCGTCCGGCAGGGTGGTGGTCGCTGGGTCGAGCGAGACGGGTTCGTTGCGCTGGCTTACCCGCAACACGCGTTCCGCCGTCGACGGCTTGGCTGCCGCCGGGGTGGAAGGCTCGCGTGCGCAGCCGGCGACGAACACGGCGATCGCCGCGATCAGCCCAGCCCGTAGCCGCTCGCTATTTCTCCAGCCACACATGTTTATAGGGGTGGTGGTCGAGCAGGTTGGCGTGCCATCCCTTCACCGACGGCTGGATGAGAAAAACGTGGGTGTGATAATAGAGCGGCATCAGCGGTGCCTCGCTGAGCAAAATGGCCTCGGCCTTCTGGAAGAGTGCGAAACGTGCGGCGGGGTCGGCCGTGCGGGCCGCGGCTTCGAGCAGCGCGTCGTACTCCGCGTTGTTCCAGCCGGTGTAATTGTTGCCGCTGTCCCCGCGGAAGATGTCGAGGAACGTCGCCGGATCGAGGTAGTCCCCGATCCAGTCCGAGCGCAGGATCTGGAAATCGCCGGCGCGGCGCGCGGCGAAGACCACCTTCATTTCCTGGTTCACCAGCCGCACCTCGACGCCGAGTTCACGGCGCCACATTTCCTGCAGCGCCTCCGCGACAGCCCGGTGGTTCTCCGAGGTGTTGTAGAGAAGTTCCAGCGGCGGCAGCCCGCGGCCGCCGGGGAAGCCGGCCTCCGCGAGCAGCCGGCGCGCCGTATCGAGATCTCGTGGAAGCGCGGCGGTTGCGGTGTAGCCGGCGGTGCCGGGCGGCGTCAGGCTGGTGGCGGGGATCTGGCCGCCGCGCGTGACCTGGCCCGTGATCATGCGGCGGTCGGGAGTGAGCGCGAGGGCGCGGCGCACACGGACATCGTTGAGCGGCGGCCGGCGCGTGTTGAAGCGGTAGAAGTAAGTCCCGAGGTAGGGATCGCGGCGCAGCAATTGCGGCGCGGTCTTGAGGTAGGAGTCTATTTTCCCGACCGGCGTGAATTCCGTGAGGTGCAATTGACCGGACCGGAACGCGCGCTCCTCGGCGTCGACGCTGTCGATCGGGTAGAAGTGGATCGCGTTCAGGCGTACGGTCGCGGCGTCCCAGTAGGCCGGGTTCTTCGCGACGACGATCACCTGGTGCGGCCGCCATTCCCGGAGCAGGAACGAGCCGTTGCCGACGAACTTATCCGGGCGCGTCCACGGATTGCCACGGCGGTCCACGGCGCCGTGCCGGGCGATCACCGCGAGCGGCACGGGGTACCAGGGCGGGTTGGTGAGCAGCGAAAGAAAGTAGGGCGCCGGGTTCTCGAGCGTGAGCCGCAGCGTTCGTGGATCGATGGCAACGGCCCCGACTTTGGCGAAGTCCGTCGAGCGGCCCTTGTGGTAGTCCTCCGCGCCGCGCAGCACGTAGAGCATGTTCGCGTACTCCGCGGAAAGTGCGGGCGTTAGAATCCGGCGGAAAGAGGCCACGAAGTCCGTCGCGGTCACGGGCTGGCCGTCGGACCAGCGCGCGTTGGCGCGAAGGTGGAACGTATACTGGCGGCCGTCCGGCGAGATTTCCCAGCGCTCGGCCACGCCCGGAACCGGTCGCAGGTCCTCCGGGTGTTCGGTCACGAGACCTTCGAACAGCGCGCGCAGCACGTTCCCTTCCGCGATTCCCGTCACGAGGTGCGGATCGAGCTCCGTCACCTCGTTGCCGATGCCGCGGTGCAGGATCTGGGCGCGGTTACCGTGCTCGACCGCGGTCTCGCGCCGGCCGCAACCGGTCGCGAGCAGCGCGAGCGGGAGGATTGCGAGGAGCCGGAGGGCAGTCCGGCTCCGGTGGTCCGGGGCCGCGCTCATGCGCGGCGGATAAGGGCGACCGCGTGCGCGGCGATCGCGGCACCGCGCCCGATTTCACCGACGCCCTCGTTCGTGGTCGCCTTCAGTCCGATCCGCTCCACCGGCAGGCCGGTGGAACGGGAGAGCGCCGCCTTCATCTCGGCGATCCGCGGCAGGATGCGCGGTTTTTCGGCGATGATGCTCACGTCGAGGTTAGAGGGCTCGAAACCGCGCTGCCGCAGTTCGCCGCAAACCCGCGCCAGCAGAACCTGCGAGTCGATGCCGCGGTAGGCCGGATCGGTGTTGGGGAAGAAATGCCCGATGTCGGGCAGCCCAGCGGCGCCCAGCAACGCGTCACACACGGCATGGGTCGCGCAGTCGGCGTCGCTGTGCCCTTCGAGGCCGTAGTCGGTGTCGAACTTCACGCCGCCGAGCACGAGCGGGCGGCCCGCGACGAGGCGGTGGATGTCGTAGCCGTGGCCGATGCGGAAATCCATGATGGCGGTGCGCCCTGCGGGCGCGTCAGGTACCCCTATCTCTCGCCAGCAGGAACTCAAGGTACGGCAAATCGGCGGGCGTCGTCAGCTTCGGGTTGGGACGGTTGTTCTCCAGCAGCGCGATGGCGTGTCCCAGTTCCTCGACGGCCTGCGCGTCGTCGGTGATCCGGCGGCCGCGTTCCGCCACGCGCGCGTAGGCGCGGGTGATCAGGTCGCCGGAGAAGACTTGCGGCGTTTCCATCGCCCAGAGCCTCGAGCGGTCAAGCGTGCGCAAGCGGCTGCCGCCGCCCGAGGTGGTACGATGCTCTTTCACCGTGTCCACGACCCGGTGGGCCAGCACCACGGCCTGCTCGCGGCGTACGATCCGGTGCAGCGCCGCCAATTGCTCGGGCTGAATGAGCGGCCGCGCGCAATCGTGGATGAACACAAACCCGATGTCGTCAGGCAGCGCCCGCAGCGCGTTGAGCACGGAGTCCTGCCTCTCCCGTCCTCCGCGCACGAGCAGCGACGGCGTCGGCGCGAGGGCGGAAAGCTCCAGCATCTGGCGCTGGTCGCGGTACACGACGACGTACAGGTCGGCCACGCCGCTCCGCATGAAAGCGGCCGCCGACCACGAAAAAATCGGCAGGCCACCGAGGCGTACGAGCACCTTGTCCTCCACCGTTCCGCTCATGCGCGCGCCGCTGCCGGCGGCGAGAAGGATGGCGGCGGTGCGGGCCATGCGCGGAGTGGGTCAGTTCACCGCGGCCAGTTCGGCCAGGATCGCCCGGGCTGCGACGGCGGGATCCGGCGCGCGGAAAATGGGACGGCCCACCACGATGTAACGCGCCCCGGCGCGTGAGGCCTCGCCCGGGGTCATGATGCGCGTCTGGTCGTCCGCCTTGGCGTCGCGGGGGCGAATGCCGGGCGTGACGAGGGACATGTCGGGCGGCAGGACGGCGCGGAGAGGGTTAAGCTCGAGCGGGGAGCAGACGAGGCCGCGGAGTCCGGAGTCGGCCGCGAGACGGCCGAGCCGCACCACCTGTTCCTCGGGAGAAACCGTGACGCCCGTTTCCGCGAGGCCGGCGGCGCTCATCGAGGTGAGTACGGTGACACCGAGCAAAAGAAGGTGCGGGGCATGGGCTTGTTGCGCCTTCACAGCCCACTGCATCATCTCGCGGCCGCCGCAAGTGTGCAGGGTGAGCATGCCCACGGGCAGTTTGGAGGCCGACTCGACCGACTTGGCGACAGTGTTGGGGATGTCGTGGAGCTTGAGGTCGAGAAACACCTTGAAGCCCATCCCGGCGATCTCGCGCACGGCGTCGGGTCCACAGGCGGTGTACATCTCGAGGCCGACCTTCACCCACGTCACCGTCCCTTGGAGCTGGCGCAGTACGGGCGCGACTTCTCGGGGCGACTGGGCGTCGAGGACGAGGATCAGTTCGCAGGGCATGTCGTGTCACTAAGCCCCAGGAACCGGCACGAATGAAGACAAAATTCCGGAGTCGCGCTGCTCACTGGGTCTAGCCCATGCAGGCCGGCTCCGCCGGGCTCGGAACTGGCTTCCGCCGCCGGTTTCTGCTTCCTGCCTGCAGCCGTGGAACCGTTCGCGATCTCAGCTCCCGCCAAGCTCAACCTGTTCCTTGCCGTAACCGGACGGCGGACGGATGGGTTTCACGATCTCGTTTCGTTGGTGGTCACGCTGGACTTCGGTGATACCCTGAAGGTCGAGCCGGCGGCGCGGATGGAACTCTCCTGCGACGATACCTCGGTGCCCGCCGACGGCACCAACCTGGTGCTCAAGGCCGCCGAGGCCTTCACCAAGGCGAGCGGATGGAAGGGCGGGGCGAGATTCACGCTGGAGAAGCGGGTTCCCGCCGGGGCGGGACTCGGCGGGGGCAGCAGCGACGCCGCGGCGGCGCTTTTGGCGCTGAACCGGATCGCGGGTGAAGGCTTCGTCCTGGATGAAAGCCGCCTCCGCGAGGTGGCGGCCTCGGTGGGTTCAGATTGCCCACTTTTTCTCCTCGGCGGACCGCTGGTGATGCGCGGGCGAGGGGAGCGTTTGGAGGCGCTCCCGCCACAGGCCGTCGGACGCCTCGCGGGTCGGAGGGTGCTGGTTTTCAAGCCCGGGTTCGGCATTTCGACGCCCTGGGCCTACGGGCGGTTGGCGGCCGGTGCGCCCGGATCCTACCTGGCGGCCGACGAGGCGGAGGCGCGACTGAAAGTATGGATCGATGACAACGGCGCTTCGGCGGAGCGACTTTTGTTCAACAGCATGGAACCCCCGGCCTTCCGAAAATTCCCCGCGCTGCCGCTTCTGCTGGAGGAATTACGCGGCGAATTCGGATTCGCGGCTGGAATGAGCGGGAGCGGTAGTGCGTGCTTCGCGCTGCTGCCGGAGGGCGCGGATGCCGCGCCGGCGGTGGCGCGCGTGCGGCGTGCTTGGGGAGGCTCCGCCTTCGTGCGCGAGGCGCGGATCGCCGCCGCGCGCCGCTGAAGCCAGAATCGGCATTGACCGGTTTTGGCTCCGGCAGGTTATTATACGGCGTGGCGACAACCCCTCGCTGCTCGCAGACCCGTGCCCGACTCCGCCTCCAGAAACGAGTTCACCGTGCAAGGCATCGCCGCCTCGCAGGGGATCGCTTACGGGCAGATTTTTCTGTACCTGCAGAACGAGGTTCAGGTGCCCGACTACCAAGTCGAGGTGGAGAAGCGCATCGATGAGGTCGCGCGTTTCGACCGGGCACTTGTGCTCACGCGGCAACAGGTGGCGCGCACCAAGAGCGAGGTGGAGCGCAACATCGGCCCCGAGGAGGCCGCGATTTTCGATGCGCACCTGATGGTGCTCGAGGACGAGGCCCTGATCGGTGAGACCATCCGCGAGTTCGAGGCGACCGGGCGCAACATAGAGACGTGCTTCCACCGCATCTCCACGCGGTACGTCCAGGCGTTCTCCGAGATCGACGACGAGTACCTCCGCGAGCGCGCGGGTGATCTGCGCGACGTCACCCAGCGCGTGCTTCGCAACCTGCTGGGGCAGGAGGAGAGCTCGCTTAACAAGCTCGCTGACCAGCGGATCGTCGTCGCCGCCGACATCACCCCTTCGGAATCGGCCTCCCTCGACCGTTCGTCCGCACTCGCTCTCGTCACCGACTCCGGCAGCAAGACGAGCCACGCCGTCATCGTCGCCCGCTCGATGAAGGTGCCGGCCGTGGTCGGTGTGCGCGACCTCACGCGGCGGGTGCGCGACGGCGCATGGGCCATCATCGACGGCTACGACGGGGTCGTCATCGTCAACCCGTCCGAGAGCACTCTCTTCCGCTACGGTAAGATCCAGGAGCGGAAGAAGTCCTTCGAGGCGCGGTTGCTCGACGCCGTGCGCCTGCCGGCGGTCACACTCGACGGCGTGGGTGTGACGCTGCTCGCCAACATCGAGAAGGCCGACGAGG
>JBEGJD010000590.1:0-7657 GCA_041184765.1 Verrucomicrobiota bacterium
CCGCCGTTCCCGCCGGCAAGGACCTCGTTCGCACCGCCATCTCCGCGATGCACACCGACGAGCAATTCGATCGGATCGCCGACGCGATGGCCTACGCCGTCCGCAAGCTCTGACCGGCGCGTCGCGCCGGAACTCAGAATCCTCGTCAGCGCAGCGGTACCGGCCGCTCTTCGACGCTTTCGCGTAACACGCGCAGCGCCGCGAGGTGAGTCTCCGATTTCGCATCCTGGCTGAATAGCCGGAACACCACCATCACTCCCTCCCAGGCCTTAATGCCCACGGTGAGATGATGATACTCGTTGGGCGGAAGATCTGTCTTACCCACCAGCGCCGCGTCGGTGAACACGCAAAGCGTGCCCGCCCCGCGCCGGGGTGACAATTCCGTGAACTCCATCGCCTTCTCCACCGAACCCGCGACGTACTCCTGGAAGAACTCGACCATGAGCTCGTTGCGGCCGCGGAGCCGCAGCGCCTTGCCGTCGGGATCGGGCAGGAAGGAAAGCTCCAGGCTCGCCTTGCCCTCGGCGGCGTTCAGCACCGCGCGCGGCGCCCCGCCCGCATCCCGCGCCTGCTCAAACTTGAAGCCTGCGGGCACCGCGATCGAGACCCGGGATCCGTTCGGTAGCGTAACAGCCTCCTCCCGCTGCACCGCGGCCGTCGCGATGGAGGCAAGGCAGCAGACAATCGTTGCGAAGAAAACCAAGGTCAGCGGGCGCATGATTGGAAAACAACCTCTCCACACTACCCCGCACCGCAAGCCGGCACCCGTCCGCGGCACTTGCCATCCGCCACCCCGGGTCGGTTCACTCCCGCCACCCCGCATGAGAATCCCGTCCCTGCTCGCCGCGTGCGTCGCGTTCGCCGTCTCCACCCAAGCCGCGCCGCCGAACTTCCTCGTCATACTCGCGGACGACCTCGGCTGGTCCGACCTCGGCTGCTACGGCGGCGAAATCCCGACGCCGAACCTCGACGCCCTCGCGCGCAACGGGCTGCGCTTCACCCAGGCCTACAACACCGCGCGCTGCTGGCCGTCCCGGGCGGCGATCACCACCGGTTATTACGCGCAGCAGGTGCGCCGTGACATCGTGCCGGGCGTGGCGAGCGGCGGCCGCGGCGTGCGTCCCGCTTGGGCGCCACTCGTGAGCGAACTCCTCCGGCCCGCCGGTTACCGGAATCATCACGCGGGAAAATGGCATATCGACGGCCGCCCGCTCGACCACGGTTTCGACCACAGTTTTGAGATCGGGCTCGGGCAGAACAATTTCTTCAAGGCTCCCGGCAACACCGACGACGGCGTGCCCGACGTGCAAACGGCCGACTACTATGTCACGGTCGCGACCGCCGACCGCTCCATCAAGTACCTGCGCGAGCACGCGGAGAAGTTCCCCGAACGGCCTTTTTACCAATACCTCTGCTTCACCGCGCCGCACTTCCCGCTCCACGCACCGGCCGACGACATCGCGCGCCACCGCGACACCTACCTGCGGGGCTGGGACGAAATCGCCGCCG
Organism: Verrucomicrobiota bacterium; assembly: GCA_041184765.1. Classification (GTDB taxonomy): domain Bacteria; phylum Verrucomicrobiota; class Verrucomicrobiia; order Opitutales; family Opitutaceae; genus ER46. The sequence goes on from JBEGJD010000590.1 coordinate 1,510, forward strand.
CGCGTCACGAACGGCAACGGAGTCTGGGCTTGGTCAACCACGACCGGCCGCCGATGGAGCGCGAGGTGGGACCGCCGTATCATTTCCCGGATGCGTTCCCGATTCTTGGTCCCGGCGAGATCAACCGCCCTCTCCCGTGGACAGAGCTCACCCCCGAACAGCGCCGGTTCCAAGCCGACAAGATGGCGATCCACGCCGCGATGGTGGACCGCATGGACCGCGAGATCGGCCGCGTGATCGCCCAGCTGAAGGCGATGGGCGCGTTTGAAAATACCTTGATCCTTTTCGCCTCCGACAACGGCGCCAGCGCCGAGATCATGGTGCGCGGCGACGGTCACGACCCCTCGGCACCGCCAGGTTCGGCGCGCACGTACCTCTGCCTCGGCCCCGGTTGGTCGAGCTCGTCCAACACGCCCTTCCGCCGCCACAAGACCTGGGTGCACGAAGGTGGAATCGCCACGCCTTTCATCGCACACTGGCCCACCGGGATTAAAGCCCGCGGCGAACTGCGCCACACCCCCGTGCATCTTATCGATGTGACACCGACCCTGCTGGAACTCGCCGGCGCAAAGAAACCGGCGGCGGTCCGCGGCCATCAGGTGCCGCCCGCGCCGGGAAAGAGCCTCGTGCCGGCCTTCGCGGCGGACGTGAACATCGCGCGCGACTTCCTCTGGTGGGAACACGAGGGCAACCGCGCGATCCGCGCGGGCGACTGGAAGCTAGTCGCCCTCAAAAGCGGCGGTTGGGAACTGTACGACCTGTCCCGCGATCGCGGTGAACAGCGCAACCTCGCCGCCGCGCAGCCGGCAAAAGTCCGTGAACTCGAGGCGCTTTGGAAGCGTCAGATGGAGACCTCCACCGCACTGGCCCTCACCGACCCACCCCCGCCCGAGGCCCCAAAGAAAGGCAAGGGCGCAAAGGGGAGAAAGTCGGGAGAGTTGTAGAGCCCGAAAGAGCTCGACGGCCGTGAGGCCGACTCGGTCCGCCACGCGGAGGCGGCGCTTCAGACGATGAGCAGCTGGAAGTCGAATCCGCGGCAGCAGTACTTCGACCTGATGACCCGTGCCCGCGCCGAGGCCTTCGCCGGTCGCACCGAGGAAGCTCTTCGCAACGCGCGCGACGCGTTGGCGGGACTGGAGCGCAGCGACCTCTACATGTTGGGAGAGTACCAAATCATCTTCGCCCGCCTTTGCGTCGTGATCGGGCGAAACGAGGAGGCCCTCTCGGCCCTGCGCGCGACCATCCCTCTCGCGCTCTCGCTCAGCACCCCGTTCGAATGGAGGTACGACCAGATTCTCTCGCGCCTCAAGTCCGACCCCCGCTTCGAGGAAATCATCCGCTCCTGCGGCCCCCTCTAGCCTAAGGGGTCAGGGCGTTCGTTGTTAAATCGCCCTGAGTTTATCCGCTCTTGGAAAACATTGAACGCCCTGACCCCGTACCGATGGGGTCAGGGCGTTCAGCGTTTTTCGCCTTGGGGAGAGAAAGTCCTACCACCAGAAACTTACCGAAAAAATTACCGGATAATCTGTTACGAGTGAGATTCCGCCCCACCGTCCCCGGCAATGCCCTCTAGGGAACTGGTAACCAATCCTTGGACGCACCGCGAAAATCCGGCCTCGTGAACATTGAACGCCCTGACCCTGTTGGCAGGGGGTCAGGGCGTTCAATGTTTCGGGACGAAGGAATCGCGGTTCAAAGCGCCTCGTAGATCTCGAGCAGCGCCACTCCGCTGTCTCCGGCACTACCGGTCACCTGCGCGGTGTAGTTTCCCGGCTCCAGGCGGACGAGCAGCGCGGCGTCGCCGCTCCCCGTGACCAACGGGAATGCCCCCGCCGTGGCGGCGAGCCGCGCGACCTCCAAAGCGTCGCGTGACGATGTCCAGCCGGCGTTCGCAGCCACCCTCGTCTGTTCGCGAAAGAGCGTGAGCGTCACTTTCCGCAACGCACCTTCCACCCCGAAGGCTTCCAACGCGGGCCCGATCCCGCGGATCAGCACGGCCTTCGGTGCCGATCCAGCGATGGTGAAACCGGCGATCAACGCCGCATCACCCGCCCCAGCCACCGCTCGCGCGGACAGGTTGGCCAGACGCGCCGCGCCATCCACAGCCGCCAGATCGTAGATCTCCACCAATCCGTTTCCTCCCTTGCCCACGCTGTCCGTGATCACCGCCGTGTACGCCGCCGGCGAGAGCGTGACGCGTAGCGCCGCATCAGCCGAGGCGGTTTCGAGGGGAAACAACCCCGCCCGGCCCGCAGCCAAGGCGATTGCCGCCCCATCGCCGCCCGAAGCCCATCCGGCGTTGGTCGCCAGCACCTCGGAACCACGCACGAGCTCGATCCGCGGGCGCGCCAGCGCATCGGCCACGCCAAAACCCCCGAGTGTCGGACCTATGCCACGCACCAGCACCGGCTTCGCGGACGCGCCGGCCAGCACGAAGCCCACAATCACCGGGTCCGCTCCCACCCGGGCACGCGTGGACAAACCCGTCAACCGCTCGGCCACGGGGACACCGGCTCTCGCCGCCGGCGGCAACCATCCCAGCACGAATTCCGGATTCCGGTAGCGCACGGCCGTCGCGGCGTCGATCCGGCGGGAATCAGCCAAGCGGCGCGAGACATCCAGCGGATTACCCTCGAGATCGGTCGAGCCCGCCTCCCAGAAACGCACCTCCGGCGCCGACGTCGCATTGTTCAGCAGCCATCCCTCTGGTCGAATGTGCGATCCCATCGCGCAACCAAGGAACACCACCTCGCTATAAGGCCAGGTGTTGGCGACGCCCGGCTGCGGATCGATGCGCGCGAGATAGACGTTGGTCACGCCGGGCGCCGCGGTCAGACGGCAATCCACGTAGACGTTCCCTCGCCCTGTCTCGGCGTTACGTACCTGCGCCAGATAGCCCGCGGAGACCGAACGGATCTCGCAGCGTTGGAAAAAACACGCGCCGCCGCCCCACATAAAATCGACATCCCCCTCGATCAGGCTGTCGGTCACGAACAGCGCGCCGTTCCAAAGCAAAGTGTCCTGAAAGCTTCGCAGCGTGACACGATCGAGCACGACGCGCCGGCCGTTTCCCCTCAGGGCCTCCGCCTGGGAGCCGCCGCGGGGCGTCGTGTTGTGCAACGTCAGAAACTCAAGCGAGACGTCGCTGGCGTCGATCGCCACCATGGCGCGGTTGTTGCCCGCGTTGAAGTTGTTGTTGTTGGGGAACGCGATAACGCAACCGTCGCGATCCGCACCACGCAGCGTGAGGAACGGCCGACGCGAACCGATGTAAACCATCTCGGGATAGACCCCGGGACGAATTGAAATGAGCCGCGGCCGTGTGTTACCGAGCGGCACGAAATCGATCGCCCCCTGCACGGTGCAGAAATCCCCGGATCCGTCCGCCGCGACCACGATCGACGAAGCATCCGGGGCGGGACCCGACGCGCGCACCGTGAATCGCGGCTCCGCCCCCGCGGCGAACCCTGAGAAGGCCAGCCCCGCCGCCGTAGTGATTGCACCGGGACTCAGCCGCAGTCGATAGGTGCGACCCGCCGCCAGCACGCCGGCACGTGGAAAAAAGGTAACGACGCGACCGGTCGCGACCAACGGGTGATAGCGGAAGGGAGTGGGGTTGCCACCGATCAGACGCGTGGGTGCGGCCTCCGTCAGATCCGCGGCGTCAACCACCTCACCGCTCGCCCCGTCCACCAGTTGCACCGTCCCCGCCGCTCCCACCCTCACGTCCTCGTCAAACGTCATTCGCACCAAGGTGTCGGCGCACACTCCGGTCGCGCCGTCTGACGGCGCCAACGTGGTGAGGCTTAGGGCGCGGGCCGAAGCGACCAGCAGGAGGAGAACTAGGGGAAGAAGCAGCCAGCGAGAGATGGTGGGCGGCATTGTGCAGGGGCGCTGCTCAGAGTTCGCAAGCACACCACCCACGCAAGGGCGCCGGCCGGCGGACCGTCCACAGTACAGCCGCAGTTCGAGGAGCGTCGCTCTCCAATAGCCGGAGACCGGGCGGGTACGAGAGAAGCGGCCATCGGGGAGACGTTTAAAAACGCCCCGGCCTGAAACACCCGGGTAAACGAAAAGCCGCCGCGGCACGGGGCCGGCGGCGGCTTCGAAAAGAACGCGGGGCGCGCTTCAGCTCTTGGACTTCTTGGCCTTCTCGGAGGAGGCCTCGGTCGCCTTCGGGGCGGCCTTCTCGACGCCCTTGGCGCCCTTCGTGGCCTCGCCTGACTTGCCCTTGCCGTCGTCCTTCACGTCGACGGCGGTGGCGGCCATCCGGTAGTAGACGGTCACCTTGCCGCCGACGGCGAGTTTGCCGGTCACTTTGGTCGCGGCCGAACGGCCGATTTCCCATTTCTCACCGCTCTTATCGACGGTGATCACATCATCGGTCAGGGCCACGATCGGGCCGGTGACCTGATACTCCTTGGGCTGCGCCGCAGACGCGCCCAAGGCGAAGCTGAACAACAGGGGGAGGAGGTAACGGAGTTTCATATTGCGCGGGCAGCGTTGAGGGGAGACGGCGCCGTTTTCAATTCCCTAGTGCAGGCCACCGCCGCCCGCCGCGTCACTTGAGCTCGCGGATCTTGAGGTTCCGGTACCAGCAATCGTCGTTGTGGTAGGTGAGCAGGATATGGCCGTCGATTTTGTCCCCGAAGCCGGCCTCGTTCTTGAATTTGCTCTTAGCCAGCCCCGCCTTCACCGCCTCGCTGCCGAGCTCGTAGGCGAGGACCATCCGGCCGTTGAGCCAGTGCTCGACCTTCATCCCGCGCACCACGATCCGGGACGAGTTCCACTCGCCTGGCTTGCGCATGGGCTTGTCGGCCGCCGGCGGCAGCACCTCGTAGAACGAGGCCGTCTGGCGGTGCGGTCCGATCTTGCCGTCGGGATGGCCAGCGTCGTCGAGCATCTGGTACTCCGGACCGGGTGACTTGGGCCGATCCTCGGTGACGAAGTATTTCACGCCGTTGTTGCCGCCGGGGAGGATGCGCCACTCCCAGGAAAACTCGTAGTCGCGAAACTTGCGGTCGGTGATCGGCTGGTCGCCCTTCGCCTTGGGCAGGCAATGCAGCATGCCGTCGCGCACTTCCCAACCCGCGATGGGCTCGCCGGTCTTCTTGCGGTAGGCGCGCCAGCCATTCCACGACTTACCGTCGAAAAGCAGCTGCCATCCGGCGGCCTTCTCGGCGTCGGTGAGCGTGTTTTCAGCGGCGCCGGCGCGGGGCGCGGCGGCAAAGGCGGAGAGCGTCAGGGAGAACGCCAGGAGGCAGAGGAGATGTCGGGTATTCATGCGGATGGGGATGAGGAGTGCGGGAGAGGTCAGGTTGAAGAAAGACGCCGCCGGACGGGTGCGGTCACTTGCCGTAGATCACAAACCACTTGTCATCGTACAGGCGGTGCTCGGCGACGAGGCGCAACCCGGCCTCGGCCATCAGGCGGCGCGTCTGCTCCTTGGTGATCTGCAGGGCCGGGTCATTGCGGTGCGGCCCGCGCTCGGGGAAGAAATCAATCACGGCGACGCGACCACCGGGCTGGAGATAGCCGGCCAGGTTGCGGAGGTAAGTCGCGCGATCCTCGATGTGGTGCAGCACGTCGTAGATGAACGCGAGGTCGAGGTCCCGCGCGGGCAAGGCCGGATCGGTGAACTTTCCCAGCACGCCCTGCACCTGGGTCAACTTGGCTTCGCGCGCCTTGCCGGCGATGTGGTCCACCAGCCCCTGCTCGATGTCGACCGCGTAGACCCGGCCCGAGGTCGTGACGGCGCCGGCCAGCGGCAACGTGAACACCCCGGAACCTGCGCCGATATCGGCCACCTTAGCGCCGGGCCGCAGGGCGAGCGCCGTCACCACGTCATCAACGCGCAGCTTCGACACGCGCGCCTGCGCGTCGAGCATGCGAACCCATTCCGCCGCGGACCGCGCGCCGAGCTGAGCGCGCGCCGAGGGGCAAAAGGCAGCCGCGGCGAAAAACGCGAGGATCAGCACGGAGGCGGAACGGGGCGGAACCTTCATGGCGTCGGTGATGACCGCGCGACCGAACGGGCTCAAGCCCCCTCGCGGCTTGCTTCGACGTGGCTCGCCGCTTGCCTCCGACGACCGATGAAGGAACTTCTCCGCGACTCCCGCGTGCGGCGGCTGCTGGTCGCGAACACCCT
>JBEGJD010000591.1:0-2578 GCA_041184765.1 Verrucomicrobiota bacterium
TGGGTGGCCCACGGTAACAGCAGGTTCAGATGGGGCACGCCGTGGGCCGCCAGGCGCTCCGCCAGTCGTTCACTGTGTCTGTGCCACGCGATCGAGTCGTTCACTCCGTGCAGCAGCAGCGTGGGAGGCGCTTCGCGTGTGACGTGGAAAATGGGGCTCGCCGACTCATAGGCGGCGCGTTCCCGGTCGGGTGGTCCGCCCAGCAGCTGGCGCATCAGCGTGGGCGAACGCAGCATGTCGTCCTCGTGGGTGTTTACGTAGCCGAAGATCAGGTCCGAGGGCGCGTAGAACGCGACCACGCCGCGGATCGCCGGATCGCGCGCGGTGTAGGCGACGGATTGCGCGATCTGCCCGCCGGCCGAGCGGCCGAGGAGCACGAGGCGCGCGGGGTCTATGCCGAGCGCCGTGCCGCGCGCCTTCAGGAACGCGATGGCCGCGAGCGCATCGTCGCGCTGCGCCGGCCAGCGATGCGCCGGGGCGAGCCGGTACGAAATCGCCGCGACCGCGTAACCCCGCTCGACGAGCCAATGATTCAGCCCGGGCAGTTGCCGGCGGTCGCCGCCATCCCAGCCGCCGCCGTGGATCACGATGACGCAGGGCACCGGAGTGTTCCCGTTTCGTGCCGGCCGATAGAGGTCCAGCGGCAAGCCGGGGGCGAACTCCAAGGTCTCGGGTGCGACCGCCGCCAGTTCGCCCGCCCCGAAAAGATGCCGCCACGTGAACGCCGGGTAGCCGTCGCCCGACCAATCTCCAAAGCCCTCGCGCAACCGGGCCGGCAGCGGGCGGGCCAGCCGGGCCGCCTGCCAGGCGGGTTTTAGAAAAAGCCCGGTCGCCATCAAACCGAACACAGTGGCCATGGCTCCGTCGGGCCCCGGAACCTCGGTAAAGGCGACACCGGCGATCAGCGCCGAGGGCAGGGCGAGCCAGTGCCCGAACTCTCCGGCGAGAATCGCCAGTTTCCAAGGCGACCACGGGGGCGAGCGGAAGACCGTAAGCAGGCCGAGCGTCGCAAGCGCGGCGGCGGATGGGATCAGGATCCAGCTCGTCATGGAAAGGGTTCGCCCGCGGGTGAACCTTCCGCACCGTACCCGCATTTCCCCGGATTGCGATGCGCCGCCTCGACCAGCTTCTCGCCAACCTCGGCTATTGCAGCCGCAGCGAGGCCCGCGACTGGGTGCGCGCCGGGCGCGTGAATGTGGGCGGCGTGCCGGTGCGTGACGCCGGACAGCGCGTCGCCGCAGCGGAGGTCCGCATCGACGGCGAGCCGCCGGACCATCCCGACGGGCTCCTGCTCCTGCTCCACAAGCCGACCGGTCTCGTCTGCTCCCATGACGAGCGCGAGGGTCCGTCGGTCTATTCCTTGCTTCCGGAACGCTGGCGCCGGCGCAACCCGGTCGTGACCAGCGTGGGCCGGCTCGACAAGGAAACCAGCGGCGCGCTGCTGCTCACCGACCTGCCGGCGCTTGTGCATCGCCTCACTTCGCCACGCCACAAGGTGCCCAAAGTCTACCGCGCCACTGTCGATCGCGATCTCCCGGCGGATCTGGCCGGGCTTTTCGCCTCCGGCACCCTGCGACTCGAGGGCGAGGACAAGCCGTGCGCGCCGGCTGAATTGCTAATGATCGGGGCGCGCGAGGCGCTGCTCACGCTTACCGAGGGGCGCTACCATCAGGTGCGGCGGATGTTCGCCGCGGCCGGAGCGACGGTGCTCACACTGCACCGCGAATCCTTCGGCCCCCTCGACTTGGCGGGACTCTCGCCGCGCGCTTGGAGATCGCTGCCGGTCGACACTTTCGGCCCGACGGCCTGAAACGGGCTTCAGTCTCGAATTCGCCTGACGCCCTTAATTGGCCCGCTGCCGCTAATTCTCTGGCGACGGCGCGAGGTGACGCACACGGTGCGCCCATGTACGAGTTACCGCTCACCGGCGCCCAGAAGTCCCACCTGCGTGGTCTCGGCCAGACGCTGCCCGACCACCTCAAGGTTGGGAAAGCGGGTCTCACGACGGAATTCTTCGGAGAGCTGCAGAAATTCCTGCGTACCCAAGAGCTCGTGAAGCTGCGGTTTCTCGGCGCGGAACGAGACGAGCGTGCCGAGCTCTGCGCGCGTATTGCTGACGAAGGCCGATGCGTGTGCGTCGGTGCCGTCGGCCACACCGCGCTCTTCTACCGTCCGAATCCCGACCCTAAGGCGCGCGGGATCACGCTACCTTAGGCGGCCCTGTTCAGGGCGCGGTTGCGCCTCGCGCGCGCCTGAAACCCTCCGCGTGGTGTAGCGGCGGCCGCCCGCCTACGCCGAGGCTACGGCGGGCAGGCCCGCCGCGGATCATGCTAAAACGACTTCCGTCGAAAGCCGTTCGGAAGACGCCGGGTTTTTCACTGCGGATTTCACGGATCGCGCGGATGAGTAGAAGAAGCCGTCACTCTTTCCGAACTTCCCGGCCTTCTGTTCAACCACCGCCTTTGCGCGGCTTGAACTTTTTCGCGGCAAAATGCCAATGGCCGCGAAGAGGCGCACAAGGCGCAAGAGCAGGGCTCGAGCCACCCAATCCGGTGCAACCGCGGATCGATGCCGATCG
>JBEGJD010000592.1:0-6889 GCA_041184765.1 Verrucomicrobiota bacterium
GCTTGGGCCCAGGCGGAATTCTTCGTGTCACCGGCGAAGAACGCGCGGACCTACCCGGAGTGGGCAGCCACCGGCCGGCCATTCGGTCTGTTCGGGGCCTCATTCGATCCAATCACGGACCGGCGGACGCGACCGGGCGGCCTGACCCTGCGCGAGCTGCGCGCGGAGATCGAGTCCCTGCCGCGGGGAGAGTTCGAGAAGAAGTTCGGCCCGCGGTCGCTCTACGAAAAAGCCGCCTTCATTTATCCGCGCGACACCCTCGGGCTGCGATTCCTGCAGCGGGAGGAGTTGAAGCCCGGCACGCTCGCGTTCGGGCCGGAGGGTTGCTTCGCCCTCGACCTGCGCGACGAGGCGCGCGCGGCGGACTGGCGCAGGCGCCACGGTCTCGCGGCCGACGACTATATCTGCGTCGTCCCGCGGCTCCGTTACACGCCGTATTACCGGGTGAAGAACACCCCGCGCAGCACGGCGGACTACGAGCTCGACGCACTGAACGACGCGACCGCGGCCCAGGATCACGCGGCGCTGCGCGAGTTAATTGTGCGGTGGGTGCGGCTGACGGGGTCACGCGTCGTGACCTGCCCGGAGATGACCTACCAGATCGCCACAGCGAAAGAACAGCTGATCGACCCGTTGCCGGACGACGTGAAGAAGCGCGTGGTGTGGCGCGACACGTTTTGGCTGCCCGACGAGGCGGCCGCTTTGTATGCGCAGGCGCGGGCGGTGGTGAGCGTGGAGTGCCACTCGCCGATCATCGCGCTGGCCGCCGGCACACCGATGCTCCACGTTCGGCAGCCGGTTGACACCGTGAAGGCGCAGATGTTCGCCGACCTGGGGCTGGGCGACTGGCTCTTTGAGGCGACGGAAGTGACCGGCGAGCAGCTCTGGTCCGCGCTTCGCGCGATCCACGAGGACCTGCCGCAGGCGCGCCGGCGCGTCGCCGCCGTCATGCAGCAGGTCGCAACGCTGCAACGCGGCATGGTCGAGAGCGTCGCCCGGGCTGCGGCTCGCTAGCCCCATGCGCCGTCGCCACTTTGTTAAACTTGCCACCGGCTCCGCCGCCTCCCTGGCGGCGCGCCCGCTCCTCGCCACCCCCGCACGCCCGCCCCGCGTGCTCGTGCGGTCCGCGTGGCAGAGCGTCAACATCGGCGACATTGCCCACACGCCGGGCGCACTCCGCCTGCTGGAGCGCCACTTTCCCGACGCGGAAATCGTGCTCTGGCCGCGCAGCCTCGAGTTCGGCGCGCGCGAACTGCTGGTGCAGGCGTTTCCTCAGGTGCGCCTCGTCGACGGCGTGATCGACCGCGAGGGCAAACCCTCGACCCCGGAGCTAACGCGTGCCTTCGCCGACTGTGACGTCGCGGTGCATGCCTCGGCCGCGCACTTTTCCGCGTCGGCCGACTTCGCCGCCTGGAGGAAACTCACCGGCAAGCCCTACGGCGTCCTCGGCATCACCTTCGATCCGGTGTCCGGGATGGGAGGAGACCGCTCGGCCGAGGGCGGCACGCTCGCGCAGTTGCGCACCGCCATGGAAAAGCTGCCACCTTCGCGCCTGGACCCCGCCTTACGCGCCCTAGTGGATGGCGCGGCGTTTCTCTTCCTGCGCGACACGCTTTCCCTCGACACCGCCCGTCACCTCGGGGTGAAGGCACCGGTGCTCGAGTTTGGCCCCGACACCGTCTTCAGCTTCGATCTGCGCGACGATGCGAAGGCGCAGGCCTTCCTGAAAAGCTCCGTCCTCGAGCCTGGCAAATTCGTCTGCGTTATTCCCCGCCTGCGCTACACGCCGTACCACCACATGAAGGAGGACCGGCGCTATTCGCCGACCGGGCCCCGCAACGATCAGGAACGCGCCCGCGACGCCATCAACGCCCGCACCGCTGAGGCCGACCACGCCCGCCTGCGCGACATGATTGCCATCTGGACCCGGGCCACCGGCCTGAAGGTGCTCCTCTGCGCCGAGATGACCTACCAGGTCGAACTCGGCCGCACGCAGGTCCTCGACCCGCTTCCCGCCGATGTCCGCCGCCAGGTCGTGTGGCGCGACCGCTACTGGCTGCCCGACGAGGCGGCGTCGGTTTACGCGCAAGCCCTCTGCGTGGTTGGCGTCGAACCGCACTCGCTCATCATGAGCCTCGCCGCCGGCACGCCGATCCTCCACGTACGGCAGCCCACCGATACGATGAAGGGCCACATGTTCCGCGACATCGGCCTCGGCGACTGGCTTTTCGAGATCGAGGCGGCCAGCGGGGCGCAACTCGCCGCCACACTCGGCGCCCTCACGGCGAATCCCGCCGCTGCAAGGGAGCGCGTGCGTGCAGCCATGGTCCGCGTGCAACTGCTCCAGCGCCGCATGGTCGACGCCGTCCGCAGCAGCATGCAGTCTTGAGCCATGAGAAAGCGCCCTCTCGCCGGCAGCATCCCGCGGCGTTGGCTGAGTGGGAGGGGGCATAAAGGGTCAGGCCTAAACATTTGTATTCGGAGCGGCCAGATGGGATAATGTCGTGAATCGTGCATTGTAGTCTTTGGAAATCCGTCTACGGGGTCAGGGCGTTGGATGTTGGGGAAGTCTCCTGATCCGACAGGCCTCAAACATTCAACGCCCTGACCCCTTTGGGGGCGCGAGCGAGCGCCTCCAGGTTCAGAGCCCCAGGTGTTCCTTCACTTCCTTCTCGAGCTTGGGACCGCGGGCGTCGGTCGAGACGAGCCGGCCGGACTTATCGAGCAGGAACATCGCGGGGATGCCCGTGATGCCGTAGAATGGAGCGTACGGGTTCTGATCCCAGCCCTTGCCGTCGTAGTAGTGCGGCCAGGCCGCGCCCTTCTGCGCGGCGAATCCATTGAACTCGGCGAGCGTCACTTTGCCGCGTTCGGGTTTCGTCGGATCGGCGGGCGCGGCGTCCACCGAGATGCCGATGATCTCGAAGCCCTTGTCGTGGTAGGCATCGTAGACCCGCTTCATGTTCGGAACCTCCGCCACGCACGGGCCGCACCAAGTCGCCCAGAAGTCGATGAGCACCACCTTGCCGCGCAGCTTCGCAAGATCGACCTCGCGGCCGTCCGACGAGGTGAACTTCAGCTCCATCGGCGTGCGCCGGAGTTTTTCGACTTCCATCTCGCCGGCCGCCCACTTGGCGACGCGGGCGTTGCTGTCCTTCATCAACCGGGCGAGGTGGGGTTCGACGGCCTTGAGATCGGTGCGCCGCAGGCGGTTGAGGTACTGCCATTCGGCGATGCGAATCGTGGATGAGGCCGGAAACTTTTCCTTCAGCACGTCGATGCGGCGGCGAAACTCTGCCAGTGCGCCGCCCTGATCGATCTCCTCCCGGGCGGCATCGACCCACTTCCCATAGGCGGTCTGCCGCGCCTTCTCTGGTACGTCGGGGGCCGTCGTCATCTCCGTCAGCAGCGTGGCGAGCTGCGCCTGCCAGGCTTTCTGCGCGGCGGTGTCGCGGACGACGGCGTCGAAACCCTTGGCCTCCACGTCGCCGATTTCCTTTACGAACATCCGGTTGTTGGCGCTCATCGCGAGCACCGCATCCCAGCGCCGGGGATCGGCAGGATAGTTGGCGACAAACTCCTGCAGCAGCGCGTGGAGGCTCTCGCCCCGCTCGGCCAGGGCCTCGACGTAGGCGCGCGTGTAGATGATCTTGTCGCCCGCGCGCTTCACCGCCGGCCGCGGCGCCTTCTGGGCGGCTTCGATCTTGGACCAGAGAGCGTCGGCCGCCGTTTCGGCGGCGGCTAGCGGCGAGATCGCCGCGAGGACAAGCGCCGCGACGAGCGCGGCGGAGGGGAACCGAAGGGTGGTTTTCATGGGACCGAGAAGGCTTGGGTGTTCGTTACAGGGCACTGGCACTCCTGCCAGCGAACATTGGTTTGAGGGAGGCGGGCAGGAGTGCCCCCCGGCAGAAGCGATCGCTTGGCAAGCGGCTGCGGTGGGAAAGTAGTTCACAGCGCCTTCTTCACCTGCAGGTAGACGTACTGCTGGCGCGGGTCGTCGTAGCGGCTGTAGAAGCCCGTGCTGTCGGTGTAGAACGGCGGCTCGCGGTCGAGCAGATTGAGGATGCCGAGGCGCCATTCGGTGCCGTTGACCCACTTGCGCCAGCCGCGCTCCGCCTGCGACGCGGCGACCTTGTAACCCAGTTGCAGATCGATCGTGGTCGACGCCGGAATCTTGCGCCCGTCGATGTACGAGGCCGTCGGGATCGCCGGCACGGGCTGCGTGGTGCTTGCGTAGTAGGAATTCGTATACCGCACGGTCAGGCCCGCCATGTAGGGACCCTTGTCCCAGGAGACGTTGGTGTTGCCGCGCCAGCGCAGCGGGGCGTTCTGCGTGTCGACCGAGTTGATCGCCGGGCTGCTCCGGCGCGTCTTCGTCTTGTGCGCGTTGAAGTTGGTCGTGGCGGTGCTCCAGTTGACGCGGCCCCAGGTGTCGGTGGGCAGAGGCAGGCGGTAGTTGATCCGGTACTCGAAGCGGTTCTGCCAGACGGAGGCGAGGTTGATGCGGCTGAGGTCGATCTTGGTGATTGCGCCCGCATAACCATTGGCGATGTCGGCCGCGGTGGGCGCGGCGCGCTCCAGCCGCCCCTCGTAATCCTGCGGGAAATTGAGCACATCGGCCAGGGCCGGAGAGGAGGGTGTGTCCCGCCGCACGATCTCGCGGTAGTCGACGGCGATCGAGAGGCCCGTGAGGAAACGCGGCTTGAGGATGACACCGAAATTCTTCGAGCGCGAAAACTCCGTCCGCAGGAGGGGATTGCCGCCAGTGATGTAGGTGGGGATCTGCGTGACCGTGGCCACGTTGCCCCGCCGCGGATCGGTAATCGTGACGTTCGAGTTGGTCGTCACCGTCGAGGGTGCGATCGCAGCGGCGGTCAGCGGCACAAAACCTTCGGAGAGCGAGGCGCGCAGCGAGATGTCGGGGATGAGGGTCACCATGCCGGACAGAGTGTTGGAGATCGTGTTGCGCACGCGGTTCGAGACATCCCAGCGGCGGCTGAAGCCGATCTCCGCGCTCTGCACCGGTACCGGTCGCCAGCGTCGGCCGATCACGGGCACGGTCGACTCGAAATAGACCGACTGGACGGTTTCCGACGAAGGTGTGTAGGACGGCTGCGAGGTAGTGAGTCCGGTGAGCTGGTTCATGCCCGTGCCGATGGGAATGTACTGGGCGGTACGCTGCTGGTCCCAGCGGATCTCGCCGCCCGGAGAGACGCGCCAAGGGCCGGCGGGGAGCTGCAGGACCTCGCCCACGGCACGGAACGTCGTCTGGGCGTTGCGATTGTAGTAGGAGTTGTGCCGATCGTAGATGAAGAGGCTGGTCTCGGTGGCGGGCGAGATGGGGTAGAGATCGTGATCGGCGAAGATGCTGTAGAGCGCCCACCGCTCGGCGAGCGAGGAGGGCGCGCGTACCGCGGTGGCGGCGCCGGGGTCGTTGGGGCCGGGACGGTTCAGGAAGGTGCTGATGAAGTTCGGCGGATTGTGCGAGTCGGAGAACAGCCGCTGGTACTGGCCCGAGGCGTCGAAGGTCCACTCCCACCTCTCGTTGAGCCGGCCCTTCAGCCCGAGGGTGAGCCGCGCGTCATGCCGCTCCTGGAGTGAACTGGGATCGCGGATGTCAGGCGTGTCGAACAGCACGGTGATGGGGATGCCGACAAAGCCGGGCGTGACGCCGGTGCGGAAGGGGTTGTAGGGATCCGTGGCCGTCATCGAATGGGACAAGGACTGGGGGAAGCTGTAGTTCTGCCGCTGGTAAGCGACCTGAGCCTCGAGGTACAAGGTAAGCTTGTCCTTGATCAGGGTGTGCTCAGCCTGGGACTGCAGCGAGTAGTTGGTCTGGGGCCGGTAGAGCACGGAGCGGTTGTAGCGCGGTTCGAGGTTCGGTTTGCCGGCGGTGGCCGTGAAGGAAGCCGGCGTGAGGGTGATCGACTGGGCGGCGTTGAGGCCCGCGGGAATCGCCGCATAGCGCGCGGTCGGGTTGCCCGGTATGTTGAGTCCGCCGGTGGGGGCGTTGATCAAGATGGTGCCCGGCATGCCGGCCAGGGCGCGCAGGGTGACGCTCTCGAAGTAGGAGATGCCCGTGGTGGTGCGGTAGGGGGTGTCGGGGCCGTACTTGTCGAGGGCCCGCTGCAGGTAGCTGCGCTGGTGATGATAGATCGGCTGGCGGGTGTTGTAGTCGAGGGTGAAGGTGACGTTGGTCCGCCCGCCGAAGAGGCTCATGCCCTGCAGACCGGTGACGCGAAACTCGGTGCCGCCTCCGTGGGTCGAGGTGCCGATGTAGGTGGTGACGTCGCGCATGGCATAGTCCTTGCGCAGGATCACGTTGACGGCGCCGCCCACGGCCCCGCCACCGTAGAGGGCCGCGGCGGACGCGGAGAGCACCTCGATGCGCTCGATGGCGCCGAGCGGGATGCGCGAGATGTCGGTGCCGCCGACGTTGCTGCCGGGGCCGAGGCGCCGGCCGTTGATGAGCACGACGGTCTGCTGGGCGCCAAAGCCGCCGAGGTTCACGGAGGCGGTGGAGTAGGTCTGGCCGCCGGAGACCTGCACGTTGCCGATGGCCGATTGGAGGATGTTCCCATAGTTCGTCGCCTCGGGGACATTGCGGAATAGCTCCTCCATGCTCGTCGCGCCCAGGCGATCGATCTCGCCGCGGTCGATGACGTTGAACGGCAGCGGCGCTTCCTCGTCGGTGCGGAAGAGGGACTTGTTGTTGAGGCCGTCGATCTTGCTCGAGGAGACCTCGAACTTATCGAGTTCGACCGTGGCGGAGTTGGTGGGACGGCCGGGTGTCGGGGCCGACTGGGCCCACAGCGAGGCCGTCGCAAGCAGAGCCGCGGCGAGCCCGAAACTGCGGAGCAGGTGGTGAGGAGTCATGGGTGTTTAGGTG
>JBEGJD010000593.1:0-2727 GCA_041184765.1 Verrucomicrobiota bacterium
CGCCTGATACGGGCTGGGGTCGATGAGATTGACCGGAACCTCCTGAAAACCGGGAGCAGCGGGGGCGGTCGGCGCCGGAGTGGAACCGGGCTTAGGCGCGGCAACAGCGGGAGCCGCGGCAGGTGCCGGAACGGGCTGCGTGGTGACGACAGGCTTGGAGGCGGCGATCAGGCCTCCGAGGCCGCGACCGAGACGTGATTTTTGGGGTGCCGGCATGGGTGCTATTTTCCTCCCGGAATGAAGAGCGTCTGTCCGACCGTGATGCGAGAAGGATCTGAAAGGCGGTTGGCGTTAATGATGTCCTGCTGCCGCGCCCCGGTCTTGCGCGCGATGGTCGCGAGCGTGTCCCCCTTCTGCACGGTGTAGCTCACTCCTTCCTTGGGGAAGTCCTCCGCGAATGTCACCCCGCCCGCGGGCTTGGAACCTCCCTTGGCAAGCGAGTCGAGCGCGGCATTCGTCTGCTTCGCCAGCTTTTCCATCTGGGAGGCGACCTGTTGGAGCGTCTCGGTCTTGGAGGAAGCGATCGCGGCGCGCAGATCCCGATTCAGGTCGGCGAGAGCCTCCTTGAACTGCACCGTGGCGGCGCCGGCCTTGTCAGCCGCCACGGACTTTCGGCGGAGATCAGCATTCTCACGTTCCAATTGCTCCAATCGCAAGGTCAGCTCCGCGACGCGCTGCGAAAGGCCCCGTACGTCCTCCCGCAGATTGGCGATCTCGACCTGCACCCCCTGGCCGAAAGCGGCGGGCAGCACCGCCACAGCGACGAAAAATCTCCACATGCCGCGGAGCTTGTGCCGACCGGATTCGAAAACAAGCGGCAACCCTTCCGGGCGCCCCGGGCGCCGGTGGGAAACCGCGCGCTCAACTTCACGCAAAAGGAAAGTGGTACCCCGCCTGTGCCGTATGCCCAAAGGCTCGTGACCTTTTTAAGTTAAGGTGGGCGCCCCCGTCGCATCTCCTGCCTTCCGGTTTACGGCCTGGCATTCCTCGCGCCGGTTTCGGCTCCCGCAATTATCCTAAGGTAAAGAGCAGTTATTGAAAGCACCTCGAACACTGCCGGGTACCGCCTCCAACCTAGGACGCCCCACCCCTGCGTCAAACGGCATCTTCCCTTTCGCCGCCCGGTTGGCGGACGGATTCAGCCGGCGCCCGCCACCGCAACCACCTAAGACTTCCCACCGCGGATCAACTGCCGCAGCGCATCCGCCTCGTCCCTCAGCGCTTTCAGGCGTAGGATCCGGCTGTTCTCCGAGTTGATAGAAAACAGCACAAAATTCATCAGCTCGTTCAGCCGGACCGGATCCTGGTCAAGCAGGGCCGGATTGCCGGCAGGCTTGGTCCAGCGCTTGTTGCGGTCGGAATTGGTCGGATCCGCGTACATGGCGTAGTTGACGCGGAAATCCATCAATCCCGCGGAGCGGACCCGGAACTCCACCAGCGTCCGTTCCAGGAGTTCCTGCGTCGTGGCCACCTGTTCGAGCGAAACCTGATACCGCTGCACGGCGTCGAGCACCTTCCGGTTGGCAATTAGGCGCACGCCGCCGGAGGCGCGGAGCTGTTCGATGCCGTTGACCGCCGGCACGAACGGGATCCTCGAAGAATAGACCCGGATGTCGTAGTAAAAATCCGCCATCCGCTCGCGGTATTCTCCACTGGCGTAGAGCGCCATGGCCTCGTTCCCCGCCGTGTACCGCAAACGGCTCTGCTCCAACGTCGAATCGATGTTGACGATGTCGGCGTCGAGATCCGCGGCGATGGAATCGAGGAACGCCACCGCGCGATGACGTTCAACGTAGTGCTCGCGCAGGTTCTCGGCGAAGAAGCCGAGCGTGACCGCGGCGAACAGCATCGCGAACTCGAGCAGATGCCCCTTCCAGCCTCCGCCGTGATTCTTGGTGTGGTGATGGA
Organism: Verrucomicrobiota bacterium; assembly: GCA_041184765.1. Lineage (GTDB taxonomy): Bacteria > Verrucomicrobiota > Verrucomicrobiia > Opitutales > Opitutaceae > ER46. The sequence continues at coordinate 1,909 of JBEGJD010000593.1, forward strand.
CTTCCATGGGACGACCCCGCCGAACGCACGGCACGGTGAAGCTCGCGTCAAAACCCAAGTTCGCCGGGAAGAGCCGGCTACCGCCTCCGGCTCAGCCGCCGAGGATGCTCTCGTCGAGGTGTTGGATGATGACTTCCTGCAAGGTGGCCAGAAACACGTAGCAGCGAAAAGCACGGTTCACGTCGCGCGGTAGCCGCGAAATCTCCAACTCGCCGGTCTCGAGCGTGTCGTCCCCGAGTGTTTTCAGGGCATGTTCACGCAGACGCAGTCTCACCGCTGCGCACGCACGCAGGATCACCTCGGCGTTGTCACCGTCAAAGGAGACCGCGCCCTCGCGGAAGAATTCCTCCCCGAAGAGCCCGAGCAGCGCGTCGATCTCACTCCGCTGGGCATCCAGGAGTTCTCCCCCCCACGACTCGCCGAGCTCTGGATCCGCGTCGGGCAATCCCGTCGGACCGGCGAGAGCGTCCCTCAGGCCGGCGGCCTGCTCGCGGATGACATCGAGGAGCGGCGCCACGATCGGCACCGCGAGCTTCACTTCAATTCGCTTCATCAGGCTCGAGGACCGCGGTGAGGTGCCATTGCTGCAGGGTGAAAACGTAGGCCTCGGCCTTCTCACGCAGACCCCGCCAGACCACCGAGCGGCCCTGTTCGTGGACCTCCAGCATGCGGCGTCGGGCCGTCGAGTCGTCGAAGCCGAAAACCTTGCGGAAAACCAGCACGACGTAGGACATGAGGTTAACCGGGTCGTTGAGCACGACGACCCGCCACGATCCGCCGAGGGCCGTCTCGGTGCGGACGTCCTCCTTGGGCAGCGTA
>JBEGJD010000594.1:0-3010 GCA_041184765.1 Verrucomicrobiota bacterium
AGCCGGTCAAATTGAGCGACTACCGCGGCAAGGTGGTGGTGCTCGATTTCTGGGCGACGTGGTGCGGGCCGTGCATCAATTCGATGCCGCACACGCAGGAAGTGGCCGCGAAGTACAAGGACCAAGGTGTGGTGGTGCTCGGTTCCTGCACCAGCGACACGCGTGACAAGTTCGAGTCGTGGGTGAAGGCCAATCAGGCCAAGTATCCGGACTTCATTTTCTCCCACGACCCTGCCGAGCGGGGCGCCGACCGCGCCTCCGCCAAACTCTACGGGGTGGGCGGCATTCCGCAGCAGTTCATCATCGGTCGCGACGGCAAGATCGCGGCGACCGTCACCGGCTATCTGGCCGGCGAGGTCCTCCTCGACGCCGCTCTGGCGAAGGCGGGCATCAAGGTGGCGCCCGAGATCTTGGCCAAGGCCGAGATCGACGCAAAGAAGCGCGACGCGATGCGCTGAGCGCCGCGCGGTTTCAGCCCGCGGCTTCCCAGCGGCCGTAAATGCCGCAGGGCAGCACCTTCCCGTCGCTACGGACGGGAAGGCCGACCTCGCCCGCTGTGATTCGGCCCGCACGGTCGGGCATGAGCTCGGCCAGCAGGTTGGCCACGACCGTCGGGGAGAGGCGCGCCGTGTAGGCGTTTATGAGCAGGAACAAAGGCGTGTCGCTCAGCAGCGCGCGGCACTCCTTCAGCAATTCCCAGAGATTGTCCTCGAGGCGCCACATTTCCCCCGAGCTGCCGCGGCCGTAAGTCGGGGGGTCCATGATCACGGCGTCGTAGCGGCGACCACGCTTGAGTTCGCGGCGCGCGAACTTGAGGCAGTCGTCGACAATGTAGCGCACGGGCGCGTCGGCGAGTCCGCTCAGCGCCGCGTTCTCACGGCACCATTTAACCATGCCTTCGGCGGCGTCGACGTGGCACACCGACGCCCCGGCTTTGGCTGCGGCGACACTCGCGGCTCCGGTGTAGCCAAAGAGGTTGAGCACGGCGACCTCGCGACCCGCTTTTCGCGCGGCGGCGATGCGTGCCGAGAACCACTCCCAGTTCACCGCCTGTTCGGGGAAGAGGCCGGTGTGCTTGAAGGAGGTGGGACGGATCTTGAAGGTAAGGCCCAAGGGGTCGTAACCGATCGTCCATGACTCCGGCAGGGGGCGCCGGAACTCCCAGTTTCCGCCGCCTTTGTCGCTACGGTGGTAAAATCCGTCCCATTCCTCCCATGTTGCCCCGGGTTCGCGGCCGTGGCGCGGCCAGAGAATCTGCGGGTCGGGCCGCACGAGCGTGTGCTGACCCCAGCGCTCCTGCTTCATGCCGTCGCCGCAGTCCAGCAACGCGTAGTCACGCCAGCGGTCGGCGACTATCAACTCGGGTCTATCTGGCGTGGAGGCGGCCATGCGGGTGCGGGGCAGGGAAGGGGTCGTTGGTGCGGGTGTCGAGCCGCCCCTCATGGCTTGGTCGGACCGACCCTTATGGCCGAATCGGGGCGGGACTTGCCCGTTCCGAATTCGCTTAGCGTCGGCCATTGACCATGTTCGGAGCGTCTCGGTTGTCTCATCGTTCAATCCGCAATCCCATGTCCACGTCCATTCGTGTCATCACTGCCTGCGTTCTTGCCGCGTTCGGCGCGGCCCGCCTCATGGCGGACTCCGTCGACGTCAAGGGCGGCGCCCGCATCGTCGGCAAGGTCGTCAAGATCGACGACGGCGCCGTCGTCGTGGAGACTACCTACGCCGGCTCGATCTCCATCAAGCAGGCCGAGGTGGTCGCGATCAACACCGACGCCCCGATCGCCGTCCGCTTCGCCAACGGCACGCGGGTCGACGGTAAGGTCACGGGTTCCGGCGACGGACGTGTGAAGGTCGCCAACGCCGAGGGTGAGTTTGCCTCCGATGTCGCCAAGGTCGCCGCCTCCTGGGCGGCGGGTGGCAAGGACCCGGCTCTCGTGGCGCTGGAGCGCGGCTGGGCGTACGAGGCCGCCGCTGACATCACGGGCAAGAACGGCAACAAGAGCCAGCTCGGCACGGCGGGCAGCCTGCGTGCCACCTTGAAGGGTGTCGCCGATACCCTGCAGTTCTACCTCGCCTACGACCGCCAGGTAACCGACTCGGTGAAATCGGCCGATCAGTTCAAGGCGGGTCTCGATTATACCAGCAACTTCGCCGGCAAAAATTCATGGTACGCCCGCAACGAGGGCGGCTTCGACCGTATTAAAGACATCGAGCTCTACGACGTCGCCGGCTTCGGTATGGGCTACGACTTCATCAAGCAGAAGAAGCAGACGTTCACGGGCCGCTTCGGTCTCTCGTTCCGCTATGAAGGTTACAAGAACCCCGCTACCGCCGACGTGAAGAGCGCCGGTCTGGACTTCGGTTTCGCGCACCGGCTCGAACTGTCGAGCGGCCTATTGGTGAACCGCCTGACCCTCGTGCCCGCGTTCGAGGACTTCAGCAACTACCGTGCGAACCACGAGAGTTTCTACGAGATGCCCATGGCCGGCTCGAGCTGGAAGCTGCGGCTTGGCCTTTCCAACGACTACAACAGCCGTCCGGGCCGCGGCGTGGAGAAGATGGACACCACCTACTTCACCCGCTTGGTGCTCAACTGGCGCTGAGGCGCTGCTGAAATTCCGCCGACTCCCAAGGCGCGGTTCCGCTTCCCGGACCGCGCCTTTTTCGTGCCCACACGGTTTCGCGCCTCCGGCTTCAGCCGGCTTGCGCCGGCAAAACTATTGCTCCCTTCGGCGGGTTTGTTCGTCTGGCTGCACCATGAGCCCCCGACCCCTGCTCCGTCTTCTCCTCACCGGCCTCGCTGCCGTGCTGCCCGTCGTTCTGTCCGCCGCCGAAGTGACCTTGAAACGCGTCGATGACCGGGTGCGTGTCGAGGTGGGCGGCAAGCTCTTCACCGAGTACGTCTTCAAGGGAGGCCCGAAACCCTATTTCCACCCGGTGCTGGCGGCCGACGGCACCCAGCTTACCCGCAATTTCCCGATGAAGAAGGGCGTGCCGGGCGAGGTGG
>JBEGJD010000595.1:0-5007 GCA_041184765.1 Verrucomicrobiota bacterium
TTGCAGGCGCAGGCGGATGCGGTCGGTGGAAAGAGTGCGGGCATGATCGGTACGGTTGCGGTGCTCGTTGCGAGAGACCGCGACGTAGTTGCGCGAGGGCACGCCGCAAGCGGAGCGGCCTTGAAAAGGCAGGCGGTTTTTCCACGTGCCGCCGCAGCCGTGAACCGCGCTGGTTCAGTCCAAGTTCAGGCGCCGGTCCTCGCGGATCGTCCAGACGCGGGTGCGGCCGTTTTCCGTGAACCGTGAGGCAAAGCTGAATCCCGTACCGCCTGAGAAAAACTCAAACGCGGGCGCGTCGGGTGGCGCGGTCCAGCCGAGCTCGGCAAGGGAGGTCGCCCACCGGCGATGCCGTTGCCGGAACTCCCGTTGCGCGTGGTAAACATCCAGCGCCAGATCGCGCGCGGCTTTGCCGGGCACCGTCGGCGCCACGTCGTCCGGCGCCTTCGCCTTCCGCGTGAACCGCACCAGGCCCCACATCTCGGGCCGGTGCATGTCGATCACACCTTGCGGCGACCACACCCAGTTGTCCTCCGGCGTCGCGGGGACCTTCTCGTAGCTGCCGTCCTTCACGGTCACCTGCCACTCCACGCGTGAGAAGTTCATCCGCCAGATGTCGCCTTCCGCCGGCGTTCGGCCCCCGCCGCGCGCGGTCGTGAAGGCGGCCCAAGGAAACGCGATCTCGAGCGTCCAGCCACGGTCGCGATCGCGGGGCTCGTTGAGCGTGCCGTCCACGTGCACCGCCGTGCGCAGGCCCGGGATCTCCCACGCGTTGTTCGCCTTCCCGCCGTCGAGGTACGGTTTGGGTAGGAACAGATCCCAGCCGGTGTTCAGCGCGTTGAGCTCGAACTCGAAGTACTCGTGCGTGTCGCCGTCGCGATCGAGGAACACCTCGAAGTCCGGATCTTGGAAAATCACCGAGTCGTGCGTGGTGAGCTTTCCCCAGACGTGGGGCTCCTCGAGTTCGGCGCCGATGTAGAGGTGGGTGTCGTCCCACAGGATCTTCGCGCGGGTGCGGAAACGCGGCCGGGGCCGGCGATCGCCCTCGATGTCGACAAAGTCCGCCGTCCATTGCGCCGCGGCCCAAGCCGCGTCGTCCAGCCGGCCGTCGATGACCGGCGGCCGCGCGACGTGACGGGCGATGTAGCCGTGCGGCGTGATGGGCTGCATCCGCTCCCGCCACGGCGCCAACTGCGGCGGCGGTTCGCCCGCCACGAGGGCCGCGGCCGTCAGCCAAAGGATCGCGGACCGCTTCACTTTTTCTCCAACTTGAAGATCAACCCGTCGAGCAGGGCGTCGGTCTGGAGCTTGAGGCGCTGACCGGGCGGCGGAGCCGGTTGGCCGGTGCGTTTCGCGGACGCCTCCTGCTCGCGTAACGCGGTTTCGCCGGCCTCGCTTACGGATTTCAGAAACGCCTCCTTGGCCTCGTGCATCGCGCCCGAGCGCGTGAGCTCGGCGGCGGTGCCGGGGCGGCTGGCGAACCGCGCCGTAAGCTCTTCCCCGATCCACAGGCGCCAGTCGTCCTCGTCGGCGAAATAAACCGCCAGCACGCCGTCCCGCGCCGTGCCGAGCTTCGTTGCCAGCCCGCGCATGAAAGCCCCGGGTTCCGCGTCCTCCGCCGGCGTCGGTGACTTCGCGCGCAGGCGGGCTTTGATCACGAGGCCGAGGGCGCGCTCCACGTTGGCGAGCTTGTGGTTGAACGCCTTCGCGCGCGGCGGCTCGGCCGGCAGCAGTTTGTCGGGGTCGTCGAAATGCGCCTCCGGGCCCGGCTCGGCCGCGCCCGTGTGGCGCCGTCCCTGCGCGACGAGCGCGGCGAAGGCCGCTTCATCCGCGCGGAACGCCTTCGCGGCCGCGCCGATTCGCGCGATGCGCACGGTCATGGCGTCGCCCTGCCGGATGCGCGGCAGTACCTCGAGCCCGCGCACCACGCGGCCGAAGACGCTGTGAAGATAATTGAGACGGTTGACCTCGCGGAGCGTGAGGAAGAACTGCGAGCCGTTGGTGTCGGGCCCCTTGTTCGCCATCGAGAGCACCCCGGCGGCGTCGTGCCGCAGTCCCGGCGTGAACTCGTCGGGAAACGAGTAGCCGGGCCCGCCGTCGCCGGTGCCGGTCGGATCACCGCCTTGCACCACAAACTCGGGCACGACTCGGTGGAACTTCAACCCGTCGAAGTAGGGCCGGCGCGGCGCGGGACCGAGCGTGCCCTCGGCGAGGCCGACGAAGCTCGCCACCGTCCTCGGCGCCCGCGTGAAGTGGAGTTCGCAGGTGACCGGGCCGTGCGGCGTGCCAATCTCGGCGTAAAGGCCGTCGGGCAGCGGAGCCTCGGCGGCGCGGAGCGCGGTGGCGGCGAGCAGGAAAAGTCCGGCCGCAAGGGCCGGCAGGGCGGGGCGGAGCATGGGGCGACCGTGGGAGGTCGCCGACCGCCGCTCAATCAAACTCGCGCCCCCGCCGCGGGCGGCTCAGGGCAGGAACGAGCAGATGTATTCGCACAGTCCGGACTTCACCGCGATGGTGAAGCCGCTGTTGGCGGGGACGTCGAAATGGGTGCCGGCGCCGTAGGTCCGCGTCTCCTTGGAATCCTTCATCGTCACCGCGCACTCGCCGGCGACGATCTCCATGCGTTCGGCCGCGGCCGTGCCGAAGTAGTAGGAACCGGGGCGGATCAGCCCGAGGGTCTTCTTCGACTTGTCGGCGAAGAGCACCGTGTGGCTCACGACGTTGCCGTCGAAATAGACGTTGGCCTTGGTGACGACGGTCACGCCGTCGAATTGCGCGGGAAGTTGGGACATGGGTCGCGGGGATGGCCACCGGCGCGCCCCGAGGCAAGCCCGCCTTCATGCGGCGCTTGCGCGGCGGGTAATCCTTGCTCGCCGGACTCGCGGAAACTTGAGACCTTTTCCGCTCATTTCCGTCCAGCCTTCCTGGGCCGTCTACCGGCTGATCCCGCAACCCCGTTTTTCGCATGCAAACCAAGAAACTAACCCTGATCGCCTCCCTCGCTGCGCTCGGGACGCTCCCCGCCGTCCGAGCCCAGCAGGTTTCCCCCGCTCCGGCCACCCCGTCGGTCCGAACCACCACCGCCCCCGCGCGCGACGAGATCGTGCAGCTTTCGCCCTTCCAGGTCGATGCGGGCACCGATCGCGGCTACCAAGCCTTCAACACGCTGTCCGGCACTCGCCTCAACACGCGGCTGGAGGACCTCGGCTCCTCCATCACCGTCATCACCAAGCAGCAGATGGAGGACCTCGCGCTGCTGGATATCAATGACGTCTTCCGCTACGAGGCCAGCACCGAGGGCATCGACAACTTCACGACGTTCAACCGCAACCGCTCCGGCGGCGTGAACGACCAGATCCAGTCGGATCCGTCGCGCTCCAACCGCGTGCGCGGCATCACCGCGGCCGGCCAGAGCGTCGGCGGCGCCAACACGGCATGGGGCACGTTCACCAGCAACAGCAACATCCCGTTCGACCCCTACAACATCGCGGCGGTCGAGATCTCGCGCGGCCCCAATTCCAACCTCTTCGGCCTGGGCCAGGCCGCCGGCACCGTCAGCGTCGTGCCTTCGCAGGCCAACCTCACCCGCCGCACCTACAGCGCCGATCTCCGCGGCGACAGCTACGGCGGGCACCGCGAGAGCTTCAATTTCAACACCCCGTTGCTCCCCGGGAAGGTCGGCCTGCGCGTCGCCGGCGTGAACGAGTCCAAGGGGTTCGAGCGCAAGCCGTCGTCGGAGCGCATCACCCGCGGCTTCGCCACCCTGCTCGTGCAGCCGTTCAAGAACACCACGATCCGCGCCTCCGCCGAGCGCTACCTCAACAATTACCGCCGGCCGAACTCCATCACGGCGCGCGACACCACCACCGAGTGGAAGGCCGCGGGCAGCCCGACTTGGGATCCGACCACCATGATGGTCACGCTCGCCAGCGGCGCGAAGTCCGGTCCTTACGCCGCCGACTCCACTTCGGTCACGCTGCCCGGCCTTGGCATTTCCACGACGCAGTGGTCGCTCCCCCCCGGTCTCATTGGCGGCTACAACGGTTTCTACGGCCACGTCTACGCGTTCTTCGACGGGTCGGTGGTGAAGGACCTCGGGATTGTCCGCACCTACAACTCCGTCACCGGCACCGCGCTGCCGACCAATCCCTTCGGCGGCGGCAACAGCACGCTCCGCCACCTGTCCAGTGGCACCAACATCATGCGCCAGCGCGACGTCCTCGGCGTCGGCGGCCTGCCGCTCTACATTGTGCCCGGCACGTCCGACAAATCGGTCTACGATTACTCGCGGTACAACGTCGTGGCGCCCAACCACGGCACCGACCAGGCCAAGACCTACAGCGCGGAGCTTGAGCAGATCGTCCTCAACACGCCGCACCACCTGATCGCCGCGAAGGCGGGCGTCTTCCAGCAGAAGTACAGCCGCCGCTCCTACGGCCTGATCGATAACCTCGAGACCGTCATCTACGTCGACGTGAACGAGAAGAATCTCGATGGCACACCGAACCCCTACTTCAAGCGGCCGTACGTGCAGGCGACCGCGGGTTCGATGACCTACCAGCCGCAGAACAACACGATCATGGCGGCCGATCTCGCCTACCAGCTCACGCCCGCGGCGAAGTCGCCTTGGCTGAGTTGGATCGGGGTGCAGCGCTTCGCCGCCCACGCCGAGCAGAACCGCCAGGATCGCTGGCAGCTGAACTACGCTTCCCGCGCCACGGGACTCAACTACCCTTGGATCAACCCGACCGCCGCGCAAAACCTCGTTGGTTCACCCAACATCTCCCAGCGCTGGTACCTCGGCGACAACCAGGGCCAGAACGTCGACTACGGCGCGGGTGCGACCGAGAACATGACCGGCACCTTCCCGCTGCGCTGGTACGACAACCGCAACAACGTCTGGACCAACACGCCCGTCACCATCGAGGAGGTGCTCAACAGCGGCGCCGGCGCTCGCGAGCGCACCGAGATCCGCACGCTCAACGCTACCGCCCAGAGCTACCTGTTCAACAA
>JBEGJD010000596.1:0-20538 GCA_041184765.1 Verrucomicrobiota bacterium
GCGCTTCACCTTGAAGTAGACGTCGCCCTGCAGGAAGTCGGTGAGGAAACGGATGCCGATCTCGAGCGCGATCAGCCGCCCGGAGAACGCCAGGTGGGCGATCTCGGTCTCGTTCAGGAAGGAACGGCTGGCGGCGAGGTAGCCCTCGGTCAGGGCGTCGAAGATATCCAGGCGCGCGTTCACGCGCGACACGTCGGGCTCATCCTCGGCGGCCGAGTTCACGGCCGAACGCACCATGTCACCAAAATCGTACAGCGCCGACCCCGGCATCACGGTGTCGAGATCGATCACGCAGATGCCGGCGCCCGTGCGGTCGTCGATCATCACGTTGTTCAGCTTGGTGTCGTTGTGCGTGACACGCTCGGGAATCTCGCCGCGCGCGAGCAGATTCAGCACCACGTCAACCATCGGTTCGCGTTCCATTGCGAACGCGATCTCGGCGCGCGCCTCCTTCACGCGCCCCACCCGATCCTCTTTCACGGCCTGGCGCAGGGCCTCGAAACGGCGCCGCGTGTCGTGAAAGTGCGGGATGGTTTCCTGCAGGCGCCCACCGGGCAGGTCGCTGAGCAGACGCTGGAATTCACCGAAAGCCCTCGCCCCCTCGCGGGCCATGGAGGGATCGGTGATGACGTCGAAGGACTGCGCGCCCTCGATGAAAATGTAGCAGCGCCAGGCGCCCGAAGCGTCGCGGTGCAGGTTGCCGCCCGCGCGCGTCGGGATGAGCGTGAGCGCGCGACGGATGGCGTCGGGCGCCCCGGAGGCGATCGCGCGCCGTCCCGCGTGGGCGGTGACCCGCGCGATGTTCTCCATCACCACCTCGACGTTCCGGAAGACGTTCTCGTTGATGCGCTGGAGGATGTAACGCGTCGTCACCCCGCCCTGCTCGAACGAAACCACATAGGTGTCGTTGATGTGGCCGTTGCCATGCGGCGCTCCCCCGCAGTAAGTGCCGCCCAGCCGGAACGCCGAGGCGACGGCGCGGAGCGCGGTCGAGTCGAGGGTCTTAAGAGCCATTCCGGCCATGCAACAGTCGCGCGTTTGCGGCGCAACAGCCATTTGGCGGCGGACGCCGCCGGAACCCGCTCAGACCGCGGCGCGAGCGATCCGCTTGCGCTTCTCCACGCGCGACGAGACCACAATCGAGATCTCGAACAACGCGTACAACGGAGCCGCGAAGATGGATTGGGTGACGGGATCCGGCGTGGGCGTGACCACGGCCGCGATCACGAAAATCAACACGATGGCATGGCGACGGTACTTGCGAAGGAAGTCGGTCGTAAGCACGCCAAGCCACACGAGCAGCACGATCACGAGCGGGAACTCGAAGACCGCACCGGTGCCGAGCACGAGCCACGTGAGGGTCGTGAAATAGTTACCGGCGGTCCAACGCGTCTCGAGGCCCATCGCCTGGTTGAGCTCGATGGCGATCCGCACCGTGCTCGGCATGAGCAGGAAGAAACTGAAAGCGGACCCAATCAGGAAGAGCACCAGCGCCGAGAAACACAGCGGCTTCACCGCCTTCATCTCCTTCTCGGTGAGAGCCGGGGACACGAATTGCCCGATGAAGTAGAGGATGAAAGGAGACGCCAGCAGCAGCCCGCCGAAAACGCACAGCTGGATGATCATGTTGAACACCTCCATCAGGGAGATGGTGCCCAGCTTGGTGTCGAAATCCGGGTAGTCCTTCGCGACATGATCCAGCGGCCAACGCAGGATCTCCATGGATTCGGTGACGAAGCAGCCCACGATCACCGCGCAGATCACGAACGCCACGACACTCCGGATGAGCACCCCTCGCAGTTCCTCGATGTGTTGCCAAAAGCCCATCGGCTTCTCGCGCGGCGAGAGCTGCGCCTCGGCGGGCGTGTAGGGATCGTCGGATTGGTTCTCGGGCTGGCTCACGGCGAAAGTGGGCCGCGGATCGTGCGGGCTTTTCTCCAAAACGGAAGCGCGATGTTCCGAAGCCCCCTCCTCCTCCCGGTTACAACCATAGCCGAACGAATGTGCCGCGGCCGAGCGTCAGCCCGAGAGCGCCTGCTCAAACTCAACCGGCAAAGGCGCCCGCGCGCTGAAGGCGTGGCGACTGCCCGCCCATTCGTAGCCGAACTGCGTCTCCAACGAGTGGAGGAACATCCGGCGGGTGCCGGCGGCGCGGGCAAACTCACGGTTCCGCGCAAAGTCGCCGTAGGTCTGGTCACCCGCGATCGGCAGGCCGCGCTTCGCGCACTGCACGCGCAACTGGTGGCTGCGTCCGGTGCGCGGCTCGAGCCGAACAAGAGAGACCCCGGAAGCGGCGCGGCCGGCGCGCACCAGATTCATCTGGCTCTCGGCGGGAACATGCCCGCCCCGCGCACTGGAGCGGATCTGCCCCCCGCGTTTCTCCACGGAAATCAGATCCTTCCAAAGCTGGACCGGCGGACGCGGCACACCGAAGACGAGCGCCTGATAGACCTTCCGGACCTGCTTCCGCTTGAACTGCGCCCGGATCTCACGCGCCAACTCGCCGGACTCCGCAGCCAGGATCACGCCGGAGGTCCCCGAATCGAGACGGTTCAACAGCCAAAGCTTCCCCGCCGGCTGACCGGGCTGCTCCGGCCACTCGTAGCATTCCTCCTCCAGCGAGTACCGCGCCCGGAGAAGCGAGCGAACTTCGTCACCCGCCACATTGGGGTGCGAGAGCACCCCGGCCGGCTTGGCCAGCGCCACCACGCCGTTCGAATCGCGATTGAGCAGACGCACCCCGCTGCCGAGCGGCCACCGGACTTCCGTGGATTCGAGTCCCGCGCTCACTGGTAATAGAAGGTAAACGTCATCTCCTGATGGCTGCCGAGCACCGCCTTCATGTCATCGGTCCATGGCCCATAGGGCGCGGGGTCTGAGATGCCGCTGACGCACGCCGCCGTGGCGACCTCGTTGGCGGTCGTGTCGACCGCGACGATCCGCTCGATGCGTCCCTGGTCGTCCATGATGAACTTCACCGTGACGCGGCTGCCATTCACCGGATTGGCCTTCTGACTGATGATGATGCGCTCCCACTGGATCTGCACGGTCTCGATCATCTTCTGCAGGTACTGGCCGTAATTACTCCACCGCGCGTCGACCGCGATGTTGCCGATGTTGGTCGTGCCAAACTTGTTTTCCGCCAGGATCGCCGGCCGGGCCTGCACCGTCTTCACGAGCTGCGGCCGTGGCATCGGCCGACGCGGATCGATGGCCGGCTGCATCGAGGTGGCGCCATCGATCTGTTTCGCGTCCGGCACACCCTCCACCCGCTCGGGAACCGCGCGGGCATTGTCCAACCGCTTGGCCAGGCTGCCGCCGATGCCGTCCTTGTTCTCCCCCTCGAATTTTTCCGTGCCCGACAACGGATTCTGCTCGGCGCGCGGCGGGGCGACCGTCTTTTCCGCCGGAGGAACTTCCACGGGCGGCGCCACCGGAGGGGAAATCTCGGTTGGCTGCGAGAGTCGCCCATTCACAATCTGGTTGGACTCGAAATCCTTCTTTCCCTCCATGGCGGGGCGGTCGCTCTTGCCGTCGGGCGTGGCCACCGGCTGAGCGACCTGCTGATTCTGGGCCGCGAAGTTGTTCGTCTTGTCCGGCGTGTTCTCCGGCGCCTCGGGGTTGGTCTCGACGAACTTGAAGGGATCGGCGGGCTTCGGCTGCTGGGCGCGCGCCATGATTTCGGGCGACAGCTCGATGCTGAAATCGCGCGTCCGGTCGGCCGGCCGCGGCGCCACCGGGATCGCGTCAAACTTCATCAGGTGCGGCGCACCGCCCCACAGCAGCAGGTGGAAAAGGATAACCGCCGCCAGCCCGATCAGCGTCGAACGTGTCTCCGGCTCCTGCCACATCCGGGCCAGCCGGCGCCGCAGCACGGTGCCGAGAGGCGGAGTGACGATGGTCTGGCTCATGGAACGTGGATAGGACGCCGCAGAAACGCGAAAGTCAGGGCGTCAGACCGCAACGGGTCAAAATTTGTTTCGTCGTTTCGAGCGGCAGGCCGACGATGTTGCTGAGCGAACCCGTGTAACCGTCGATGATGAGCTCGGGATGCTCCTGTATCGCGTAGCCGCCGGCCTTATCGAGTGTGTGGACCCGCGCGAGGTAGGCCTCGATCGCCGCCTCGTCCAAAACCTTGAACCGCACCTCGCTGGATTCCCCGGCCTGCAGCGCCAACCCGTCGCGCGAACGGCGCACCGCCAGCCCGGTGTGCACCGTGTGCGTTCGCCCGCTCAGCCGGCGCAACATCGCTCGGGCCTCCGCGCCATCGCGCGGCTTGTTCAGCGAATGGCCATCGATGAAAACCGTCGTGTCGGCCCCGAGGACGATCGCATCGGGATGGCGGGCCGCGACCCAGTCAGCCTTCAGCGCGGCGTTGCGCGACACCATGACGCGCGGGTCGGTCCTCACGTCCTCGTGCTCGACCACGTCGGCCGTGATCACGTCGAACGGCACGCCCAGCTGCCCCAGAAGTTCGCGGCGTCGGGGCGAAGCGGAGGCGAGAATCAGGCGCGTCACCGCGCCCTCTCCGCCAGAACCGAACGAACGTCGCCGCGCGCCCGCGCCAGCTCAAGGCGGCTCAGATTGTAGCGGAAGACGGCGTCGACGAGATTGTCTCCCGCCTCCGCGAGCCGCGTCTGCGCCTCAAGCACCTCGCGGTTGTCGGCCACGCCCTGCTGGTAGCGCTGCCGGGCGAGCCGCAACTCCTCCTGCGCCAGCCCGAGTGTCTTCTCGGCGACACCCACCTGAGCGTTGCGCGAGGCCGCGTCCTGCACGGCGAGGCGCAACTCGGACGAGATCTGGAGCTCGAGCGCGTGGAGGCGCGCCTCCTGGGCGCGTTGGCGCGAAAGCGCTATCCGTCGCTCGGCTCCCGTTCGCAGTCCGTCAAAAATCGGCACGCTCAGGGCGACACCGAAGGCCCATTGCTCCTGTTTGCCGCCATCGTCGAAACGCGGCGCGGCGAGCCCCATGTTCCCGTTGAGCGAAAGCGAAGGCAGGCGCTGGTAATCGGCGGACTTAACGGAAAGGCGGTTCTGTTCGAGAGTGCGTTGCGCCGCGAGGTACTCGGCCCGTTTCTCGAACGACGACTTCTCCTCGGAGAACGTGTAAAGCGCGGCGCTGGCGCGGCGCACCTCGAAGTCCTCCAGCTGCAGCTCTCGACCGGGCTCGATGTCGAGCAGGCGCTTCAACACCAGGTCTCCGGAAACCAGCGTGGTCACCTGCTGGAGCCGCGCCTGCTCCGCGATTGCCAGCTGAGCCTCGGCGCGGGTGACGTCGATCTGCGTGGCGACACCCGCGGCAAGCTGGTTGCGCGCGAGTTCGAGGATGCCATTGGCCCGCTTGATGTTGGCGTCGAGCACCTCGAGACGACGCCGGTTCCGCAGGTTCGCGAAATAGGCCGTGGCGACGTCCGCCAGCACGGACTGCACCGTGGCGGCGTAAGTCGCCTGCGCGGCGTCCGATCCAACGCGCGCAGCCTCGGCGCTCGCCCGCAACCTCGGATCATACAACGCGTAATTGCCCGTGAGCAGCGCGTCGAAGCGGTTGGCCGGACGTCCGGACGTCACGACGACGGTCGCGATGCTCACGCCCTGCGAGCGGCGCTGCTGGGCGGAGGCGTTGATGGTCGGCAGATTGGAAGCTCGCGCTTGGTTGGCCGCCTCGAGGGCCTGCGCGGCGGACTCCCGGCCGAGGAGCACGTTCAGGCTCACCCGCTCCACGGAACCCAGGGCCTGCTCGAGCGTGAGGGGCACCGGCTCCGCGGCCGGCAAACGGACGAATACCAGGAGGCCGAGCAGGGAAACGGACAGCGGGGTCTTGCGCATGGGACTCCCGAGGAAATCCCGGCGGTGAGCCGCGGCGCAAGCCCGGGGTTGCGAGTTGTCAGCCCCCGCAAAGCCCGTACGGTCCGCTCCTTCATGCGACTCGGCCTCGCCCAGTTGAACACCACCGTCGGTGACCTTGCGGGAAACCGCGCCCGGATCCTCGACGCTTACCGGACCCTCGTGGCCCGCGGCGCCGAACTGGTGGTTTTTCCGGAGTTAGTCGTGTGCGGCTACCCACCCCGGGACTTATTGTTCAAGCGCCGCTTCGTGCCGGATGTGGCGGAATCGCTCGCCACGATCGCGCGGGAGATCGGCGACATACCGGCCTTGATCGGAACCGTGGAGGCCAACCTCGCCGGCCGCGGCCGCCCGTTCTTCAACGCCGCCGCGTTTTGCCACCGCGGCGCGGTCTCCGCCACGGGGCGCAAGTGCCTGCTCCCGACCTACGACGTCTTCGACGAGGACCGCTACTTCGAGCCAGCCCCCGCCCCGACGGTCGTCATCCACGCCGGCCGCCGTATCGGCATCACGATCTGCGAGGATATCTGGACCAACCCCGCCCTCGGCACGCGCCGGCTCTACACGGGGCGCACTCCCCTCGAGCACCTCGTCGCTGAGCGCTGCGAACTCGTGGTGAACCTCTCCGCGAGCCCCTGGCACGAGTCCAAGGCCGACGTCCGCAACTCCCTCGTCGTCACCGGTGCAGCCCGCGCGCTCGCCTGCCCGGTCGCGTACGTCAACGCCGTCGGCGGCAACGATGAACTCATCTTCGACGGGCGCAGCGTGGTGTGCGACGCCCATGGCACGATCACGGCGGGACTCGCGGCGTTCGCCGAGGAGCTGTGCGTCGCCGAACTGCCTGCGGGCGGCGCCAAGACTGCCGTTTCGCTCCACGCTACCTTCGCCCAGGATCCGCTGAAGGACATGTTCGACGCCCTTGTCCTCGGCCTGCGCGACTACGCCGCCAAGAGCGGCTTCAAGCGCGCCTTGGTCGCGCTATCCGGCGGCATCGATTCCGCCGTGGTGGGCGTGATCGCCGCCGCGGCCTTCGGGCCGGAGAACGTCATCGGAGTCTCCCTGCCCTCCGCCATTTCCTCCACCCATTCCCGCGACGACGCGCGCGTGCTGGCCGCCAATCTCGGCGTCCGCTTCGAGACGATCGGCATCGCCGACGCGGTCGCCGCGTGCGAGTCGGCGCTGGGGCCGGTTTTCGCCGGCCGCCCGAAGGACGTCACCGAGGAGAACATCCAGGCGCGCGTCCGCGGCGTGCTCATGATGGCGCTCTCGAACAAGTTCGGAGCGCTGCTGCTCACCACGGGCAACAAGAGCGAGATGGCGGTCGGCTACTGCACGTTGTACGGCGACATGTGCGGCGGCCTCGCGGTGATCAGCGATGTGTTCAAGATGCAGGTCTACGCCCTCGCCCGATGGATCAACCGCGAGCGCGAGATCATCCCCGTTTCCTCGATCGAGAAGCCGCCCAGCGCTGAACTGCGTCCCAACCAGACCGACCAGGACAGCCTGCCGCCCTACGACGTGCTCGACGCCATCCTGAAGGGTTACGTCGAGGAGGGCCTCTCGCGGCGCGACTTGGTCGAACGCGGCTTCGCCGCCGAGGTCGTCAACGACGTCGTCCGCAAGGTCGACCTCAACGAGTACAAGCGGAAGCAGGCCGCGCCGGGCCTGAAGATCACGCCGCTCGCCTTCGGCGTCGGGCGCCGCATCCCGATCGTGCAGCGCTACGTGAGCTGACGCGCCCAAAGCCCTTCATGTCCCAGACCGCCTCCGAGCAACTCTTCGCCCGCGCCCGGGAACTCATCCCGGGTGGCGTGAACTCGCCCGTGCGCGCCTTCCGTTCCGTCGGCGGCGCGCCGTTTTTCGTGAAGGCCGCGCGTGGCGCGCGTCTCGTCACCGCCGATGACCGGGAGCTGGTCGATTTCGTCTGCACTTGGGGCCCGGCCATCCACGGGCACAATCACCCGCGCATCCGCGCCGCCATCGCGGCCGCCTTGGAGCACGGCACCTCATTCGGCACGCCGAACCCGCTCGAGGTCGAGATGGCGGAGCTGATCACCCGCTTTGTTCCCTCGATCCGCAAGGTCCGCATGTGCAGCAGCGGCACCGAGGCCACGATGTCGGCCATCCGCCTTGCCCGCGGCTTCACGGGCCGCGACAAGATCATCAAGTTTTCCGGCTGCTACCACGGGCACTCCGACTCGCTGCTGATCAAGGCGGGCTCCGGCGCACTCACGCACGGCAACCCCGACAGCGCCGGCGTGCCGGCCTCTTTCGCGCGCGAGACGATCGTCCTACCCTACAACGACCGCGCCGCCCTCGAGCAGGCCTTCGCCGCCCAACCGGGGCAGATCGCCGGCGTCATCATCGAGCCGTACTGCGGCAACGTCGGCTTCATCATGCCGGATCCCGGCTACCTCGCGTTCCTACGGGAGATCACCCGCCGCGAGGGAACTGTGCTGATCTTCGACGAGGTCATGACCGGATTCCGCATCGCCCGCGGTGGCGTGCAGGAGCGCGAGGGCATCACGCCCGACCTCACCTGTCTCGGGAAAATCATCGGCGGCGGACTGCCCGTCGGGGCGTTCGGCGGACGCGCCGACATCATGGATCACCTCGCCCCGCTCGGCCCGGTTTATCAGGCCGGCACGCTCAGCGGAAATCCCCTCGCGATGGCGGCGGGCATCGCGGGCCTCCGTTTGTTGGAGGAAACCAACCCATACGCACGTCTCGACGCGCTCGGCACCCGTCTGCGCGAAGCGGTGGGCGCGGCGTGCCGGAAAAAAGGCCTTCCCGTGCAGGTGCCGCAGTGCGGCTCGATGTTCAGCATCTTCTTCACCGCCACTCCCGTGCGTGACTACGCGACCGCCCTGCAGGGGGACGCGAAACTGTTCGCCCGATTCTTCCACGGTTGCCTCGAGCGCGGGGTCTACCTCGCGCCCAGCGCCTACGAGGCGGGCTTCATCAGCACCGCCCACGAGGGAGCCGACATCGACCGGGCCTGCGCCGCGATGTCGGACGCGATCGCCGCGCTCTGAACCATGCAACTGCTACGTCCGCTCGCCCTGCTGCTCGCCGCCCTGGTGGCACGCGCGGCGCCGCCGACCGACGCCCCCCCGCTGCCGCTGGAGGAACTGAAGGCCGGGGCCAAGGGGCAGGTCTGGACGGTCTTCCGCGGCACGGAGCCCGAGCCGTTCGAGGTACTCGTCACCGGCGTGCTGAAAAACGCCCTCGGTCCGGGGAAATCATTGATCGTGTGCGAGCTCACCGATCCGCGGGTGCAAAGCATGGGCGCGGTCGCCGGCATGAGCGGCAGCCCGCTCTACATCGACGGCAAACTCGCGGGCGCTCTAAGTTACCAGATCCAGCGCTTCGAAACGGTGCGTCACGCGGGTTTCACGCCGGTCGCCGACCTCGACGAGGTGAAGGCGCGGGTCGCGCCGGGCCTCGCGTTCAGTTCCTCAGGCGCACCAAGCGGTGCAGCGGATTCCGGGTATCAGGCGCTCCAGCCGGTTTTCTCGCTCGGCGGCCTGAGTCCGGCGGTGGCGGAACTCGTAACGCCTCACCTCCGCGCCGTCGGGCTTTCCGTAAGCGCGCTGGGCGGCAGCTCCCAGTCATCCTCCGACGCTTCGACATCGACCCCGCCGGCCCGTCCCGTCCCCGGCGGCGCGCTCGCGGTGGCGCTCACCACGGGAGACATCTCGCTCGCCGGCACGGGCACCGTGTCGCGCGTGCAGGGCGATCGCGTGACCGCCTTCGGTCATCCGCTCCTCGGCCTCGGCGAGGTCGCGCTGCCCATGTGCGCGACCGAAATCCTCACGATCCTACCGTCGCAGATGCAGTCGGTGAAGATCGCCAACACCGGCCGCGTGATCGGCACGATCTCGCAGGACCGGCTTTCCGCGGTGTCGGGCACGCTCGGCGCCGGCCCCGCGATGATCGACGTGACCGTGAAGGTGAAGCCCGCCAAGGGTGCGTCCCGCGACCTGAAGTTCGCGGTGCTGCGCCATCCGCAACTCACGCCGACGATCACCGCCGCCGGCCTCACCCAGGCGATCCTCGGCTCCAACGACCACGGCTTCAACCAGGGCTTCCGCGTGCGCGGCGAGATCAGCTTCTCGCCCAAGGAGCAGCTCAGTTACTCCACCGTGCATGCCGGACCGCAGGGCTTCGCGCAGGGCCTCGGCGAGTTCATCACCGGCCTCGCGGGCAACCTGCAGAACCCCTACGAGCGCACCTTCCCGACGAAGGTTTCCTTCACGGTGGAACCGCTGGCGGAGAACCCGACGGTCGTGATCGAGCAATTCCGCCTCTCGCGTGCCCAGGCCGCGCCGGGTGAACGCGTCCAGGCGACGGTCTCGTGGCGTAATTGGCAGGGGGCAACCGAGCGTGAGGTGATCGATCTGCCGCTGGATCCCGCGTGGTCCGGACGCCAGCTCGAGGTTATCCTCGCACCGGGCCGGATCCTCGACGAGCTGACCGGTCGCCCGCGGGTCATCGCCGCCGCCGAGCTCCGCAGTTTCGAGGCCTACCTAGCCGCCTTGCGCGACGATCGACCTGCCGACGGGGTTTGCCTAGCAATCGTGCAGCGCTCCGCCGTTTTTTCCGACCAGACGGCCGGCACGCCGGAAATTCCCGGCTCCATCGAGCGCATCGCTCGTTCCGCCGACGACGCCCGTTACCGGCGCCGCGAGGCGGTGCTCCCGCTCTGGGAGCGCCACCTGCTTCCGGGCCGGCTCGTGAACGCCGTCATCCGCCGCCCGCTCACCGTGCTGGAGTGAGCGGGACCGGCCGATGCTTACGGCGTCTTCGCGGACTTCTTCTTGGCGCGGCCTTCGCCGCCGGCGCCATTGCCTAGCCACTCGGGCGGAATTCGCTCCGGAACCTTCAACTCGCGCCGCAGCCGGGCGAGTTCCTTCTCCAACTCGACCTTGGTCGCCGCATACGCCGGGTCGCCCAAAACGTTGCGCAGCTCGTTCGGATCCTTCTCACGGTCGTAAAGCTCCCAGTAGTCGTCCGCCGTGCCGAAGAAATGCACGAGCTTGTAGCGGTCGGTGATCACCCCGTAGTGCGGACGCACGTGGTGCGGACGCGGCCATTCGAAATACTGGTAGTAGAACGACGTCCGCCAATCGGCCGGCCGCTGTCCCGCCAAGATCGGGCGCAGGCTGCGGCCCTGCATCTCCGCCGGCACCGGCACGCCGGCGGCGTCGAGGAAGGTTTCCGCGAAATCCAAGTTCGAGACGATATCCTTGCTCACCGTGCCCGCGCGGCTAACGCCCGGCCAGCGCATGAGCAGCGGTGTGCGGGCGGACTCCTCGAAGATCCAGCGCTTGTCGAACCAACCGTGCTCGCCGAGGTAGAATCCCTGGTCGCTCGAGTAGACGACGATCGTGTTGTCAGCCAGGCCCTCTTTCTCGAGGTAATCCAGCACGCGGCCCACGCTCTCGTCCACCGCCCGCACCGTCGCGGTGTAATCGTGCATGTAGCGCTGGTAGCGCCAGCGGACGAGGTCCTTGCCGCTAAGATTCGCCGCGCGGAACTTCGCGTTACGCGGCTCGTAGTAGGCGTCCCACACCTTGCGCTGTTCCGGCGTCATGTTCGCCGGCGCATTCAACTTCGCATCCAGGAGCGTGAACGTCTTCTCGATGGTCATGTCCTGGTCACGGACCGCGATGCCGCGGTTGGCGTAGTCATCGAACAGCGTCTCCGGCTCGGGGTAAACGCGGTCTTTGTCCGCCCCCAGATGGCGCAGCGCGGGCGCCCACTCGCGATGCGGGGCCTTGTGCTGGCACATGAGCAGGAAGGGCTTCGATTTGTCGCGATTCTTGAGCCAATCGAGCGACAGGTCGGTGACGATGTCGGTGACGTAGCCCGAGGTTTTCACCTGCTCGCCCATGCGGATCATCGGCGGGTTGTAGTACAGACCCTGGCCGGGCAGGACCTGCCAGAAATCGAAACCCGTGGGATCCGAGATCAGATGCCACTTGCCGACGATGGCCGTCTGGTAACCGGCCTTCTGGAGCAGCTTGGGGAATGTGACCTGGGAGCCGTCGAAGCGGGAGTTCGAGTTGTTCACGAACCCGTTCAGGTGGTTGTACTTTCCGGTGAGCACCACGGCGCGCGAGGGACCGCAGATCGAGTTCGGCACGAGGCAGCGGTCGAAACGCACACCCGTCTTGGCGATGCGATCCAGGTTGGGCGTCTCCAGCAATTTCCGCCCGTCCCCGTAGGCGCTGATCGCCTGGTACGCGTGGTCGTCGGAGAAGATGAAGACGATGTTCGGGGCGCGCGTCGCGGCCGCCGGAGCCAGCAGCGGAACGAGCGTCAGAAGCAAAGGCAGGCGGAGCAGTTTTTTCATCGGGTTCGAGGGGTGTTGAAAACGGCAGCCACGCCAGAACCGGCCGGCGTGGCTGCCAAGGAGACGAAGTCGGATGCGGACGGTTACTTGCGCGCCGTGCTGGCGGCGAAGAACTGCTTCGCCTCGGAAACGAGGCGGTTCGGGTCCTCGGCGAAGGCCTTGCTGTCGGTCTCGATCGCCATCACGCCGGACCACTTGGCCTTCTTGATCTCGGCGAAGAGTCCCGCGTAGTTCGCCGCGCCCTTGCCGATCTCGGTGTCAACCGGGGTCTTTTTGCCATCGGCCGCCGTCTGCACGGTTTTGTCCTTGAGGTGCATGTCGAACACCCGGTCGCCATACTCGCGGAAGACCTTGGCGGCGTCGAAACCGGCGGCCGTGACCCAGCCGATGTCGAGGCAAACGCCGATGCGTCGATCGCGCGCGGCCAGAACCTTCTTCACCGTCTCCGGATCGCCGTAGACGCTGCCGGTCCCGTGATTGTGAATACCGAGGCGGATGTCGTACTCTTTCACCAGCTGCTCAAGGTTGTCCCACTCCGCCTGGTTCTTCGGCTCCACGATGATGAGCTTGATGCCCACGAGCTTCGCGAACTCGAAGAGCTTACGGTTTTCCTCCTTGTTCATCGAGGTGCCGTTCACCCCGAAAGTGTAGGCGCGCAGGCCCTTGGCATCGAGGATCGCCTTCTTTCGCAGCGTCTCCTCGCGCGGCGCCTTGGGGTCCATGTGCTTGCCGATCAGCTGCAGGTGCGTGATGCCGTGCTTCACGGCGAAGGCCACGACTTGATCGAAATCCATATTGCGACAGGTCCAGGTCTGCAGGCCGAGGATCGGGCCTTCCTGGGCCGGTGCCGCCGCAGCGGAACCGGAGAAACAATGGGCGAGGGCGAACGCGCCAAGCGCGGCCAGACGGAGGAACGGGGTGCGGATCATAGGGTGGCGCGACCGTACGGCGCGCGCGGGGTCTGGCAAGCCCGCGGCTTTTCGCGCTCGCGCGGAACCGATCGCGCTGGCTCGCTCGCCGATCATGGCATCCCGCTCCGCGCCCTCCCCTGTCGCGATCGTCACCGGCGCCGGCTCCGGCGTCGGTCGCGCCACTGTCCTCCGCTTCGCCACCGCCGGCTGGCGGGTGGCGCTGATGGGGCGCCGCGAGGAAACGCTGCGCGAAACCATCCGCCTCGCCCCGGCCGCCACGCGCCGCCACCTGCTGGCGCTCGCCTGCGACCTCGGTGACGCCGCCGGCGTCCGCCGCGCCGCCGCCGAGGCCCTGGCGCGCTTCCGACGCATCGACGCGCTCGTTAACGCCGCCGGACACAATATCCCGCGCCGCTCGCTCGCCGAGCTCTCCCCGGCCGACTACTCGGCCGTGATGGACGCCAACCTCAACGGCGTCCTTACCTTGGTGCAGGCGGCTCTTCCTGCGATGCGCGCCGCAGGATCCGGCACGATCGTGAACATCGGTTCCGAAGCCGGCCGCCAGGCCTCCCCGAAAGCCGGAGCCGCGTACGTGCTGTCAAAGTTTGGTCTCACCGGTCTCACCCAGACGATCAACGCCGAGGAACGGCCGCACGGCATCCGCGCGTGCTGCGTTTTCCCGGGCGATATCGATACGCCGATCCTCGCCAAGCGCCCCGTGCAACCGTCCCCCGAGGCGCGCGCCCGCATGTTGCGCGCGGAGGACGTCGCCGAATGCGTCTGGTTCGCCGTCTCCCTGCCCGCCCGCGCGACCGTCGAGGAAATCCTCGTGCGCCCATCGCGTCCTTGGACGGGATGATTTCAACTACAAGCACGATCTCCTAGGAGACGCAGCATGCCTGCTGCGTCCACTCGCTTCCAGCCCCCCCTGCGGCCCGCTCGCGATTTTTGCGACCAGCCTATTGTCGCTGCACTTAGTCACTGAGGCGCACTGGTGCGGGATTGGGCTCAACCGACTCAGCCCGTTAGGTCGCTTCCGGATAGATGCCCCGACCTAGGCGCGCGGAGAGTACGCTCAAATCCTTGCTGCGAACGCTTGCTTTTCCCGCTCGCCACCTGACTTTCGCGTCAGGAATGACGTATTTCCGCCTATTGCTGAAACTTATCCTCGTGCCTTCCGCGGCGATGTTGCTGCCGGCGCAGGAGGCGAGGCTCCGACTCGCGGACGAGTGGCGGCTGCCGGCGCCGACTGATGGCAACTCGGCGGTCGTCTGGCACGGCGGCCGACTGGTCGTCTTCACCTCGAACGGTGCCACCCCGAAGGTGAGTTACGCGGGCGCGACCGGCGAGGAATGGGAGACCCACGAGATCCGCTTCACGAACTTGCAGCACAAGACCGTATGGTTCGAAGGAGCCTGGGTTGATCCGTCGGGCGCGATCCTCGCCTGGTATCACCACGAACCGTGGGGAATGTACGAGGATTCCCTCCTCACCGCGCCGAGCATCGGCGCCGCGATTTCCGAGGACGGCGGCCGGACGTTCAGCGACCTCGGGTTCATCCTGACTTCGGGTGATCCGCTCGATGACGATGCCCAGAACGGTTACTTCACCGGCGGTCATGGGGACTTCTCCGTGATCCTCGATCGCGAGCGTAAATTCTTCTACTTCCTCTTCACCAACTACGGCGGCCCGACCCGACGTCAGGGCATCGTGATGGCCCGCCTTGCCTACGAGGACCGCTTCGAGCCGTCGGAGAAAGTGCGCAAATACTTCGAGGGCGAATGGGAGGAACCCGGGCTAGGCGGCCGCGCCACTCCGGTGCTGCCCGCGGGCCGCCCCTGGCGATCCAAGGAGCCCGATTCCTTCTGGGGCCCCTCGGTACACTGGAACACCCATCTGCGCCGGTATGTCGTGCTTCTTAACCGCACCAGCGGCGGGCCGGGCTGGGCCCAGGACGGCATCTACGTCGCCTACGCACGCGACCTCTCCGATCCGGCGTCATGGACCAAGCCGCAAAAGCTGCTCGACGTGGAGGATATGCCGGGCCCCACGGAGTTCTATCCTCAGGTGATCGGACTCGACCGCGAGGGCTCCGACACCTTGGCCGGCCGCGTCGCACGCTTCTTCCTGCACGGCGTGTCGAAATGGGAGATCGAGTTCCGCTTCACGACGCCGCCGACCGAGATCGACTCGATGAAACCCTCTCCGTCCGATCCGGCGACGCCGCAGAAGTAGGCCGCGGCCGGCCAAACAAACAGCTCTACTGTCCCGCCGCCCCTTTCGGCTCCGGCGGTTTGGAAGGCACGTAGTACTCGACGTAGCCGAGCATCATCTCGTCGTAGGTTTGGGGGCCCCAGCGGACCTCCCGCGAAGGGTCGGGGTTGGCCGGATTGACGGCGCTATTGTCATACCACGCCGTGTATATCAATCGGCTGCCGCGCGGGAGCGTGGGCGGCTGGGCGAACTCGTAAGGCAGCTGCCAGTTGAAATCATAGCGCGGCACGTCGAGCAGCAGGCGGCGCGAGCCGTCCGGCAGCACCGTCTCGTAACGCGCCGCCTTTCCACGCAGGTGCATATGCGGCATGAACCCGAGGATCGTCGCGTCAAAGGGCAACGTGATCGCGGCCGTCTCGGGGTGGTTGCCCGCACCGGCCGGAATCCGCAGCCGCGGGTTAGCGATGCCGGCGACCTCGATAACATGACGAGGGGGTTCCGACGCGAAAACCAGCCCGAGGCGGGTGCGGTCGGACGTCGCTTTACCGTTTGGCGTGTAGTGCATCTGGAAGGTCACCGTCGCGCCCGCGGGTAGCTTCTTCGCGAAACCCGGCGGAAACACCGCGTGGGAATTGCCCGGCACATAAGCCGCGAAGAACCCGTCACGCTCCGACTACCCTTCGCCGCGGGCGAGCCGCGCCCCCTTCGGATGCACCCGCACGATGATATGATGAACCACCTCGCGCGCCGTCGGCTGCAGTTCGTAGGCCTTCACCCATTTATCCTCCGCGAACGTCGTCTCCACCCGCAGCGTCTGGTACGGCATCACGCCATCGGCCTTCACCGCGACGCTCCGCGGCAGCTCGACCACCGCATCGGGCTTCCCGATCAGCCAGCCGTCGGAAAAAACCCGCGGCAGTGGCGCGTCCGCCGGATCGCCCAGCAGGCGATCGCCCTCGAGCCAGGCGAGCAGGTCAGCCTTGTCCTCGGCCGAAAGCGAACGGTCGTTGCGCCAATGCGAGGGTTCGCCGGCGGGACCGGGCGCCGCGAACCACGGCGGCATCGCACCGCGCGAAACTTGCCGCCGGATCATGCCGGCCCGCGAAACAACATCGTCGTAGGTGAGCAGGCTGAAAGGCCCCACCCCACCCGGCCGATGGCACTCGACGCAGTTCGCCTGAACCAAGCGCGAGATCCGCCCGTGGTAGGTCAGCGGGCCGGAGGCCACCGCCGCAGCCGTCGAACGTTCCCCCTCGAGCACGCAACCGGGGGCCTCGGTCGCCGCAATGAGCGGCGTGCGCCCCGCGAGGATCATCTCCAAAGCATCGGCCAAAAATTTCCGGCGCGGCGTTTCCAGCGAGTAGCCCAGCCCGTGCTGGTCATCCACCGCCCCTCGGAAGACCACCGTCCGCGCTGCATCCAGCACGAACATCTCCGTGGTGGTCTTGGCTCCCAAAGCCCGGACAAATGTCCCGTCCACATCGTGCACATACCGGCCGCGCAGCCCGTGTTCCGCGATCATCGCGCGGATGTCGGCCACTGGATCCGCCGCCGTGGGGTTGATAAAAAGGAAAACAACGCCCTTGGGCCCGTACTCGCGCTCGAGCTTCGCGAGCGTGGGGGTGTATTTCCGCGCGAGCGGACATCCCGTGCCGGTGAACGCGATCACGAGGGCCTTGGAGCCGGCGAATTCCGACAACCGCCCCGCGCGTTTTTCGAGGTCCGTGAACGCGAGGTCCGCCACCCGGCGCCCGACACCCACGTCACCCGGCTTCAACACGCGCGGGCCCTCGCGCGGAGACTCCAAGGGAGGAGGAAGCGCCGTCACGACGGCCTCGCTGGCGCCCGCCCGGGCGGGAGCATTCTCTGGAGTGCCCCGACCGCGCTCCAGCCAGGTCATGAGCGCCTGCAATTCCTCGCGGGTGACGTAACCATCCCTGTCACGATCAACACGCCCGAACCACGAGGCGTTGCCCGTCTCGGCGGCGCTCAGCTTGCCATCGGCGTCGCGGTCCAGCCGGTCAAACCGCTCGACCAGCGTGCGCAACTGCTCCCGCGGCTCGGCCGCGGAAAGCCCGGAGAGAAGGGCCAGAATCGGGAGCAGGCTGAGGACGTGGGCGCGCATGGTGGTAATAGACGTCTCAACGCATCCACCGGTTGCCGCCGCGCAAGCGGCGTTGCGTCCAAAGATTCCGCGGTCAAACCCGCGGCTACACCCGAGCCGCTGCCATTCGAGTCCCTTCGTTTGCATTCGTGGTTCACCCGCTCCTGAGAGTCCAAGGGCTGGTACCGGACCAAAGGTACAACGGACCAAAGGACCAAGGGACTGGATCCGTGTTGATCCGCGTCCATCCGTGGTTGCCCCTCTGCGGAGCGATACGGGAGCGCGTCACGAACCCCATCGCTTGGAACAAAAGACCGGGAAGTTCGGAGAGGCTTACCGTCGCTTCCTCATCCACGAATTCCGCGGTTAAAGCCGCGGAGCAATTCGGGAGATCCTACCAGCGTGTCGGTGTCTACGTCTCGATTGTACGACGGAACGGTTGCCTCGCGCCGGGTGCAGGCGTCTTTTTTCCCGATGCTCCGCCCCGCCCTCGCCTGCTGGCTCGCGTGCGCCGTCACGCTGGCTGCCGCCGAAAAACCCTCCCTCCTTCCCCTGCCGGAATACCGCGCGCCGCGCGCCGCGACTCCGCCGAAAATCGATGGCGAGATCGACGAGGCCGCCTGGGCCGCCGCTCCGTCCGCGGGTGACTTCGTGTTCACGTGGTACCAGTCGGGACGGAAGGAGCAGACGCGCGCGAAACTGCTCTGGGACGACGAGTGCCTCTACCTCGCCGCCGTGTGCGACGACGCCCACATCACCGCACGCCACACGGAGCGCGACGGCAAGATTCCCGAGGACGACTGCCTCGAGATCATGCTCGCCCCCAATCCCAACACGCCGCGCGTCTACTTCAACATCGAGTTCAACGTCATCGGCGGGATCCTCGACAACTTCCGGCCCAACGGGCCCGATCGACCGCGGGCACCGAAGTGGGACGCCGACGGCGTGCGCGTCGCCGGCAAGTGGTCGGGCACGTTGAACGACGATTCCGACACCGATCACCACTGGCAGGTCGAGGTCGCGATCCCGTGGCGCAATTTCGCCGCGGTCGGTGCCACGGTGCCGCCGCGCCCCGGCACCGTGATGCGCATGAACCTCAACCGGCACGGCGGAAAAACCAACCCGCAGTACAGCCAGTGGGCGCAGGCCGACACTCCGAAGCCTTCGTTTCACACCCCCGACCGCTTCGGCCGGCTCATCCTTTCGCCGGAAATAGCCGGAGCGGGCCGCTGAGCTTCCGAATGCGAACGCTGCGTCACATCCCGTTGCTGTTTGCCGCCGCCCTTACCCCGGCGGCGGCCGAGCCGCTGCGCGTGGCCTTGATCGCCCCGCCTACCGAGAGCGCCGCAATCGCCCCGCTGCGTATGATCCTCGAGACCAGCGGGCTGGTACGCAGCTCTGCTCCCGAGCAGGCGGAAGCGCTGCTGATCTTGCGCGGACCGGGACCTGCGGCCGCCCCGGAAGTCCGGCGCCTGATCGAAACCGGCCGCGCAACGGTCGTGATCGGCGCGGAGCCCGCAGCGTGGGGCGAGGCGGTCGGCTTCATCTCGGAACGCCTCGGAGCAAATCGCGGTGCGGTCTTCGCGGGCGGCACCCCACTGCGGGTCATAAACCTTTTCCCCCATCCCATCCTCACCGGCACGGAAAAGCTGGAGACCGACGAAGCGGTGCCGACTTGGACGAAACTTACAGACGATGCGCAGCTGATCGTGGAAGGCATCACGGGCGAGGAGACCACGCCGTTCGCGTGGGTGCGAAGCGTCGGAGCCGGCCGTATCTGCCACCTTGTACCCTCATCTTTGGCGCTGTTGAGCTCGCCGGACTATAAGCGAATGATCGCTCACGCGCTCCTGTGGACCGCGCGTCGTCCGATCCCCGGCTCACGACCCAAGGTGCAGCGCACCTTCATGCCCGAATCGCACCCGGGCGCCTTCGCGATCACGTTTCCCGAGGGGGTGGGCGTTTGTCTCGATCCCGTCCGCGGCGGCGTGAACTTTGCCTGGGAAGGCGACTTCGTTGACCTGCGTCCGCGTTGGCTGACCAAGCAGGGCGCGCCCGCCCGGATCTTCGGCCCCGTATTCTATTCGGAAAAACTCCCGCAGCCGCTCCGGGCCGGCGCGCCCGGAGCCGATTCCACCTGGCGTTTCAAGGGCTACGTCCTGCGCGACGGTGTCCCGGAATTTTGCTACGACGTCGCGGGCCGGGAGGTCGCCGAGACCCTGCACGCACTGCCGGACGGCTCGGGTTTCACACGCGCTTTCACAATCGCCGCGGGAAAACCACCGCTGTGGTTAACCCTTGAGAAACAGTCCAACGCGGACGTGACCGTCGAGGGCGCCGCCCGGGATGGAAATACCGTCGCCTTCACGTCCGCAGACTCCGGCGGCTTCAAAATCACCGTGCGCCGCCGCGGAGCGGTCGTTGCGCCATGATACGGATCCTGTCCGCCACGCTCGCGCTCGCCACCGCCGTTGCGCTGACGTTCCTCTCGCGTCTCGACGCCGCCGCGCCCGCAACGGGTCGCGTCACCGGCAGTGTGCGTCAGGCGGGCACCGACGCCGCCGTGCGGTTCGCGCAGGTTCGCCTCGAGGGGGCGGCGCTCACGGGCCGTGAAAACAACCAGATCATCCAGAAGATCGGAAGCGACGGACGCTACCGTTTCGATGTGCCAGCCGGCTCCTACGAACTGTGGGCCTCCGCTCTCGACCACGAGGAGACGCTGAAACGCGTGGAAGTCGCCACCGGTGCCACCCTGCAGGTCGAACTTTCCCTGCCACCCCTGCAGGCCTCACCCTACCGCGTCGAGACGGTTCCCCTCCCTCGCCAGATGGTCGGCGAGTTGTCGGGCGTGGCTTTTACCCCGAAGGGGACCTTGGTCGTGACAACCCGTCGCGGCGAGGTGTGGACGCGCGCCGTGGAGGGAAACCGCTGGCAGCGCTTCGCCGCAGGACTCTACGAACCGTTCGGCGTCGTCGCGCCCGCGGAAAACGAGATCATCGTGATCCAGCGCCCCGAAATCACGCGCCTACGCGACCGCGACGGCGACGGCGTGGCGGAGGAATTTGAAACTCTGGCCGACGATTGGGGCATCACCGGCAGCTACCATGA